>JAOZKZ010000104.1 GCA_029935075.1 Campylobacterales bacterium | reverse complement strand
AATCATACTCTTTTCCCTTATGGACAAACTTTAAAACACCAAAACTTTTTCCTACTAATTTTACTTTGCCATATTGTTTTAGAAGTGACTCCAATTCGTCAATAGTAGATAAACCATAAACTTCTATATCGTAATCTTTGATAGGTTTTTTTAAAAAATGGTCACGGACACTTCCACCAACGATAATGGCTTTTGCGTTTAAAGTATTTAACTTATCTGATATTTCTTGGAGGATTTTAGGTATTTTCATAAGGTTATTTTAGCGAAATAAAAATCCAACCACCCCAAAAAGATAAAACAAAAATATAACAGAAGTTGCAAATATCAAAAATGCCACTTGTGTTGGCTTACAATCATAAAGCGAAGCAAGATTGACATTCATCACGGCGAGTGGTACTAGAAGCTCTAATAAAATCACATTGTAGACTAAATCATCAAGTTCAAATAGTCCAAGTATCAAAATTGAAATTAGCGGAATCAACAGAAACTTTATCACAGCCACAAAGTTAAAAAGCTTCCAATCAATCTCTTTATAAACCACGCCATAAAGATACATGCCAAAGATAGCAAGCTGTATAACCATAGTGGCGTATGCTCCCATTTCCATGGGAAGGAGTATTTCATCAGGGACTTTAAATCCTGCATAATTAAATGTAATTGCTAAAAATGCAAACCAAATAACGGGCAATTTAAAGATATTTTTCAAAGACTCAATAACAGAATAACTACCTCGTCCATAAAAATATACACCCACGATATAAACTAAAAAAACATTTACTAAATTGATAATGCTTGTGTAGATGATTGACTCTGTTCCAAAAAGTGCGATGCCAAGAGGAATCCCTAAATTTCCAGTATTTCCTACGATGCTAGCGACTGTTGCAATAGAGCGGTCTTTTTGTTCTTTAAAAAGAATATGGGAAAATATAAAACTTATAACCAAAGCACAAACCATGACAAGCATAAAAATAAGTGGTGCAGTTAAAACAGTTGAGTCGATATCTTTTGTAGTTAATCCCCAAAAAACGAGTATGGGTTGTAGAAAGTATATGGAAAAAAGGACTAGTGTCTTTTCATCCATTTTCTCTTGGAAAAATTTCTTTGCCCCATACCCTAAAAGGATAAAAAAGTAAATTCCTCCAAGAGAGAGAATAAGACTCATTTATTCAAATAGTTCGGACTTATTACTCTTTAAATGTTCAACTGCTTCAACAATCTCTTTATATCCCATCTCGCCATCATCATCTTCAAACACATCATCAAGTCCATCGATATATGCTTTTACAGCAGTTTCAAGGTTTTCCTCTTTAACACCTGCAAAATGAAGTGTCGCCTCTAACATGTCTGCTAAGTGGATTGTTAAATCCTCTATCTCGTTTTCTAACTCTTTACTCATAATTTTCTCCTATTGTCATAATATCTTGTACCTGTTCTTTAATCACATCATATATAAATGAGTCTTTAAAGTCATCAAACCGTCCGCCACTCGCATTGGCATGACCACCACCATTAAATAGTTTTTTAGCAATCATGCTTACATCAGCTTTGTTGTTTGCCCTCATGCTTATATTTTTACGCCCGTTGATATCCATGAAGAAATCAAAATCAGGGTTTTTTACTAAAAATTCATTTCCGATGATTGAAGTGTTCCCTATAGAATATGTCAAAATTCCACGATAACCATTAAAAGTTATAGTGAGTTCATCTCTTTTTTCAGTTAACATTTTTACAATAAAATGTGCTACTAAATTTTCCAATGTATTATCTGCATCTTGTCTAAAAAAACTCTTTTTCAATCCATGAACACCATTATCAAGTTTGATATGAGCATCTTCGACATTCAAATACTCTTGGGCATTTTCCAACAAATCAAAGATATACGCACTATTTGTCTCAGAAAAAAGCATACGATTTACTTCTCTTGCACCCGCAACTATTCTCATGTAAACTTTTCCAAGTTCAAAATATTCACTATCACTGAGCCAAATATCTACAGCATTTACAACATCAACATATTTTTCCATAGAAGAGATATCAAACCCTTTTTCTAAAAAATAGTCATAAGTTATTTTTGTTGCACATCGCTTTACATCCAGATGATACCAATCATATTTTTTAGCACAATCAGCCCCAGTTTTATGGTGATCTAAAAGAAGGATATCAATATCTTTTATCGACTCATCTGCCATTTTTACTAGTTTTTTCGCTTGTTGAAGTGTGAGATTTAAATCCGTAATAAGAACCAAGTTTTCGCCATGGATATCTCTCTCGATATCTCTGATAATCTGCTCCAACCGCTGATCAATCTCTTTTCCATAGTTTGAGTTATAATAATTTATCTGCTCAAAACATCTCTTAGCTATGAGCTGACAACTATAACCATCTAAATCAATATGCGACAGATGAAAGACTTTCATACATTCTCCTAAAGTTCAGTTACATCAACCGAAGCTAAAACCTCAAACTGTGTTGTTGGGTCTACTTCAGCATGAGAGAGTACTACGACATCGAGGTTAAATTTAGTAAAAATTTCCGCCAAAGATTTTCGAAGATTTGGATCAACTATCAAAATCACAGGGGCAACACCTGTTTGTAAAATTTTAGTCGCTTCATCACTCACTTTTTGTACTAGTGAGTTTATCTGACCTATGTTTAAAAGTAGATCTTTTAACCCCTCTTTCTCTTGCAAATGTTCAAGAAGCTTCTGTTCTGTTGGTGCTGCAAAAGTCATAAGTTTTAAAGTACCATCATCACTTTTGTAAAGTTTAGTGATAATTCTAGAGAGTTTTGCCCTCACTTGTTCGACGATAATATCGCTGTTTTTGGTAACCTCAGCCACATCACTAACCGTCTCCAAAATCGTAAGCATATCTTTGATAGGAATTTTCTCCGCCAATAACTCTCTCAAAACCCTCTGAATCAATCCAGTACTAGCCACTTTTTGCACATCTTCAACTACAACAGGATGACTCTTTTTGACATTTTCCATAAGTTCATTAACATCTTGACGGGTAAGTAACTCTTGAGCGTATTTTTTAACAAGTTCACTTATATGGGTAGAGATAACCGTTGATGGGTCAACTACCGTATACCCTTTGGTAATCGCTTCCTCTTTATCAATCTTTTCAACCCATATCGCATCTAATCCAAAGGCAGGCTCTTTTGTCTTGACTCCTTGCATCTCTTCACTTACAAGCCCACTATCCATCGCCATAAATTTTTCAGGATAGATTTCTCCATGTCCGATATCCACACCTTTTAAAAGAAGTTGATAATGGTTAGGTCCTAAATGTAAATTATCACGGATACGAAGCTGTGGGATTAAAAAACCAAAATCTGTAGCAATTTTACGACGCATGCTTTTAATCCGCTCTAATAAATCCCCAGCCATTGCAGGATCGGCAAGTCGAATAAGCTGATATCCAAGCTCCAACTCTAAAACCTCTTGTTTCAGGATATCTTCTAACGCTTTTTCCTCTTCTTCTCGAAGTTCTGTTGCAGACTTTTTTGGTGCTTCACCCTCTTTTTCAGCCTCTTGTTCCATGCTAACCTCTGTAGGTTCAAGTGCCCCCTCATCAGAAGCTTTTATAAAATACCCCATGACCAAGAAAATTAGCCCTACAAAACCAAGTGAAAGAGTAGGAAGACCAGGCACCATTGCAAACATCATTAAGATAAACCCAACGATAAAAAGCGTTTTATAATCATTCAGAAGTTGATTTACAGCACCATCGGCAAAACCCTCATTACCTTTATTACTTCTGGTGATGATGATACCCGTAGCCGTTGACATGATAAGTGCTGGAAGTTGAGAAACCAAACCATCACCAATAGTTAGTATCGTAAATGTAGCAGCACTGTCCCCTGCACTCATGTCATGTTGAAACATACCAATTAAAAAACCACCAGTGAGATTGATAAGCGTGATAATGATACCCGCGACTGCATCACCTTTTACAAACTTGCTCGAACCATCCATCGCTCCATAAAAGTTAGCCTCTTGAAGAATTGTTTCTCTTCTCTCTCTTGCCGCACTCTCATCAATCAAACCAGCATTTAGATCCGCATCAATTGCCATCTGTTTACCGGGCATTGCATCTAGTGTAAACCTAGCTGCAACTTCAGCAACTCTAGTAGAACCTTTGGTAATAACCATAAAGTTAATCAAAACCAAAATGATAAAAACAATCACACCGATAACATAATTTCCACCCACAACAAATTGACCAAATGAGCTGATGATGTCACTCACCGCATCAGGACCATTATGCCCTTCAGAGAGAATCATCCTTGTGGTTGCAATGTTTAATGAAAGTCTAAAAAGTGTGACGATGAGGATAAGAGTTGGAAAAGTTGTCAAATCTGTAGGTTTTGGAACATATAAAGATATCATTAAAATTAAAACAGAAAGAGCAAGAGAAATAGTAAGGAAAAAATCTAAAATTACACTAGGAAGAGGTACGATGATAATTGCTATAATAGCAATTACAAAAAACACCATCGTTAAATCTTTGGACTTTGCAAGAGGTGTAAGCAGTTTTAAAACTGTGCCTTGCATGCCAGCACTTTTCTCAGAAGCCAAGATAATCCTTGAATATATAAATACTCGATGCTTTAAAAAAAGCGACAAGTCGCTTGGGCACTCTGCCGAAGAGAACTTAGCGATAGCGTAGCTTTTTGGGCTTTGCTCAAAAAGCGTAATTCAGATAGATATTATCATAAAATATCTTTTAGTGTCATCTCCGCTAAAAACTCATCTATTTTGGATTGAAACTTATTTAAAAATGGCCAAATCATACAAAACTCACCTTTTCCAGAAGGGCAATGAGCGGTATTTTGTGCACACTCAAAAACGGTAATAGGCTTTTTTTCAGCAATCTCAATTACCCGTTTTATAGAGATATCTTCAGGTTTCTTGTTTAAAGTAAATCCACCTTTAGCCCCTTTGTAAGATTTTAAAATCCCTTCACGAGCTAGTCCTTGAAGTACTTTTGCTAAAAAACTTCTTGAAATATTTAACCGTTTTGATAATGTGTCTACATCTTCAGGGGCACTTTGTCTAGCAATCAACATCAATGAGAGCATGGCATATTCACTTGCTTTTGTCAGTAACATATAACTCCTAAATTTTAAAAATAAGGCTATTTTTATCTTAATTGTAACTAAAAAATATTAAAATTAAAATTTGATATTTTTTAGTTACGAGATTATGCTATAAATTAGTAGGTATTGTAAGATTGGATAGAAATGGAATCTACAGTAGACTTCTTTTAGACCAATCTACCTAAACAACTTTTTCATAGCAGCAAATAACAACCGCATCATTGTTGAATTTTTTCCAGTAACTTCATTAATGAATTGGTCATATGTTTTATTTTCTGCTTCTAAGAGTGCATTTAAGTATTTTCCTGAACCATCCATGCCACTTACTTTTTCGATACTTATGAGTTTTTTATATAGTGGTTCCATGGCTACAACTGCCTTTTTTGGAGCAGCAGTTCTATAGGCAAAATACCCAGTTATCTCATTTGTCACTTTATCAACTTTTATTTCAAAATCCGTTACCACCCAATAATATCGACCATCTTTAGCCATGTTTTTTACAACAGCTGTAATATTTTGACGATTTGATATTCTTTGCCATAAAAGTTGAAATACTACTTTTGGCATATCTGGATGACGAATGATATTATGATTTTTTCCTATAAGATCTTCCTCATCATATCCTGCTATCTCTACAAAATAATCATTTCCATACTCAATGATACCTTTTGTATCTGTTTTACTCAGTATATATTTTTTTGGATCTAGGATAATCTCTTCATCGATTGGTGTAACTTTTTTTGAATTGCTAGGATCCTCTACAGAATCATTTATAAGTTCATTCAACGAAAAAGTTTCTGATACTACTTCCTCAACATCTTCAATAACAATTTTTTTCAAACTACTATCTTCAACCGACTTCTTTCTAACTGCAATCATAACAACTTCCCTTTATCTGTAATTAAAATATTCAATATTCACAAATATCGACATATATAAAGATAAGTTAAATAATATCTTTTAATTTATACAGTTTATTGTATTATTAAAAATCAATATATTAAATATAAAGGAAAACATTGCATTCTATAGAGTTTAAAGCTGAAATAGTTGATGGTATTATTAAGGTTCCTCAAGAGTATAAGGATTTTCAAAATGCATATGTTTCACTAGCACTTACCATGCAAAATGATTCTAGAAAAAGCTCAATAACAAGGCTTAAAGACAATATACAGACATTAGATTTTTCACAATGCGAAGTCACATGTTTTCAAGATATAAATCCTGTTGATTTTCAAAGAAAGATTAGAGATGCAAAATAGATACTTACTTGATACCAATATCATTATTTACTCTATAAATAGTGGATTAGAGTTACCTGAAGCTTCTTATTACATAAGTAGAATAAGTTATGATGAAATTTTCTCTTATGAAAAGATGAGTGAGCAAGAGGCAATATCGATAAAAAAGATTCTAGACAAAATAGAGGTTTTAGATACAAATAATGTTATAGAGCACAATACTTCTCAAATCCAAAAAAAGTACGAATTATCAGAACCTGATAGTACTATTTGTGCAACTGCTCATACCTATAGTCTTACTTTAATCACCAACGATAAAGCACTTCACAAAGTAACAGAGATAGAAACAGAGCTGTTTTACTTCTCATAGTTTATGTGATGTGCACTGCCAGCCATATGGTTCCCTCTTTTACTTTAATCAACTTATGAACTGTTTTTCTTTTAACAAAACAATAATCACCACTCTTTAAAGCTACATGTTCATCCTCTATCATGATTGTAGCCTCACCTGAAATCATGATAAACCACTCATCCTCCTCTTGAATCATCACTTCTTGGTCAATTTTAGAGGAGCTTACAATACGCTTTATCGTGACATTTTTCTTTTCAAGTAGTGTTTCAAAAGATTCACCAACTATTGGAGGTTTAGAGTTTTTAAATATAGAATTTTTCATTCAATAGTCCAAAATACATTTTATTTTATTATAGCAAACATAATGAAAGAGCAGATAAGAGGCATTATATTGTATTTACTAGCCTATAGAAAAGATAAAATGTAACATAATCTATAATTATATTGACAAATAGTATATTATAAGTTTTATTTATACTTTTATCTGCTATAATTTTACGCATGGATGATGAATACAAAATAAAAAATATAGCAGGATATCTAGCAAAGGTATTTTTAACCAACCCACTTACCATGATACTCGGTATCTCAATTATCGCACTTGGATATATCTCACTTATAATGATGCCAAGAGAAGAGGATCCGCAGATTCAGGTTAGTGGCGGTTCTGTTATCGTAGCGATGCCAGGAGCGAGTCCACAAGAAATTACAAATGTCATCATTAAACCCCTAGAGCGACGCTTATCAGAAATTAAAGGTATCGATAACATTTATGGTGTGGCTATGAATAACTTTGGAATGGTAAATGT
>JAOZKZ010000290.1 GCA_029935075.1 Campylobacterales bacterium | reverse complement strand
TCAGAAAAATCAAGACCTTGTTGTTGGTCATCATCATCTGCACGAAATGGCATGAATTTGTTGATAAGGTAGATAATTGTGTAAGATGCAGAAAAAGCAAAAATTCCGATAAGAATTATACCTTTAAGCTGTCCCCAAAATGTTATATCATCACCATTGCTAGCAAAAATTGCTACTGCCAATGTTCCCCAGATACCATTTACTAAATGCACAGATAATGCACCCACTGGGTCATCAAGTCTTAGTTTATCAAAAAGTGGTACGGCGATAACAACCAATGCCCCACCAACTGCACCAATAAGAATTGGTGTATAAATATCGTATAAATTAGGTCCAGCTGTAACTGCTACAAGTCCACCAAGTCCGCCATTTAAAATCATAGTGATATCTAGTTTTTTATATTTAAACCACATTAAAAGTGATGTGATAACCGCTCCTGCAAGTCCTGCTGTGTTTGTATTCATGATTGTTAATGCAACTAAGTCAGCATTCTCTTTTGTGCTGATAGAACCAACTGAGCCGCCATTAAATCCAAACCAACCTATCCAAAGAAGAAGTGCTCCTAGAACAACAAGTGGAATATTTGAAGCTGGAATAACTCGAATCTTTCCATTTCTATATCTTCCTTTTCTCGGTCCCATTATTATAATAGCTGCAAGAAGTGCCCAGCCACCAGTAGAGTGGATGACAGTTGAACCTGCCAAATCATACATGTGAAGGTCTAAAAAAGTATCTGCCAAAAAGTCAGAACCCCAAGATACATTTACGATAAGAGGATAGATCAAACCTCCCATGATAGCTGTAAAGATAGCAAGAGGCATAATTCTTACTCTCTCACTAACCCCTCCACTCATAATATTTATCGCTTTTCCAACAAATGCCATCTGAAACATATAAACTGCCCATTTACTCATTTTGTCACTTCCAAACTCTCCAAAAGCGATAGAGTACCCAACCAGCAAAAATGCCATAGAAGCTACAGCATAAATCATAACATTTGTGGTAAGTACAGTTGAAACATTTTTAGTTCTAACAAGTCCCGCTTCAAGCATCGCAAAACCTGGAACCATAAAGATAATCAAAGTCATCGAAAAAAGTGTAAAAAGTGTATCTATGATATAAGCACTATCTTCCATTATAATCCCTATATTGCGTCTTCATCTTCTTCGCCTGTTCTAATTCTGATAGTTCTCTCAACTGAACTTACAAAAATTTTACCATCACCAATTTTACCTGTTTTTGCAGCGGTGGTAATTGCAGTAATTGCTTCATCTAAATCACCTTCTTTAACAACAAGTTCAAGTTTAATCTTTGGTAAAAAATCCACGATATACTCAGCACCACGATAAAGTTCTGAGTGTCCTTGTTGTCGTCCATATCCTTTAACTTCAGTAATCGTCATACCTGAAACATCAAGATCAGTTAGTGCATCTTTGACATCTTCTAATTTAAATGGTTTTATAATCGCTTCAATTTTTTTCATCACTTTATCCTTATTTCAATTTTGCTTTTTTAATAACTTGTTTTTCAACTGGTCTATCGCCTCTGCCTACTTTTGTATTTTCAATTTTTTTAACGATATCAAATCCATTTACAACTTTTCCAAAGATTGTGTATCCTCCGTTTAGATGTGGAGTTGCAACTGTTGTTATGAAAAATTGACTTCCATTTGTGTTTGGTCCTCTGTTTGCCATTGCTAAAAGTCCAGGTTTGTCAAAGATAACATTTGGTTTGTACTCATTATCAAATACACCACCATAGATAGATTCTCCACCACGACCAGTTCCCGTTGGATCTCCACCTTGAATCATAAAGTGTTTGATGACTCTATGAAAGATGTTACCGTTATAATAACCTTTTTTAGAAAGCTCTATAAAGTTTTTAACTGCTTTTGGTGCGACATTTGGGTAAAGTTCAAGTTCAATGTTTCCTTGAGTTGTTTCTAAGATAATGTATGGGTTTGTAGTGTTTGTTTCTGCGAAGATTGATGTTGCTAAAAATAGCATACATGAGAGTAAAAGTTTTTTCATAGTGTTAAAATATCCTTATAATTTTAGAATATTTTAACATTCTTTCCATAAATTAACCGATTAAATCTTGTCTTTTAAATTTGTAGACTTTATTTTTTATTTTTTCAAGTATTCCTGCACCGATAAGTTGTTTAAACATGTTAACAACAGTTGGTTTAGAAACATCCAATGCTTCCATGATATCTTGGTATGAGCCATAAAATATCTTT
>JAOZKZ010000103.1:2294-7559 GCA_029935075.1 Campylobacterales bacterium | reverse complement strand
AGGTACAAACTGTAGGAAATCATTGGAAACTCTCATCTGCACTTGACAATGAAACAAGGGCAAAACTTGATCGTCGGGGAATGTGTCTGAGTTGTCATCAAAGTATACCTGAGGGAAATCTTGCAGTTTCTGCTATGACCCATGCTGCTGATATGGCAGGTATAAAGATAGATAGAGAAATGCACGGAAATATACTCAATAAACTCTTAAATATTGGGGCTTGGGTGCAAGTTTTGTTACCACTTATAATTGGTGGATTGATTGTTTGGTATTGGTTGAGGAGAAGAAAAAAATAGGAAAGATTGGGTACACTTCAAATAGACTTCTTGTAAAACTCATAAAGAAGATATGTTTACCATGGCACATCACTTTTTCAAAATAAAAACATCGCAATAGCTACGGCTATTACTCAATTTTGATTTTAAAAAATTAATGCACTCTGATAAACATCTCAAACTTTATGAGTTTTACAAGAAGTCTAATATTTTTAAGGTTAGTTAATGGTAAAAAACATACTTAAAGAGTACCCACTCTTTGTCTCCATAATCGCTTTGGCAATTTTCATGCCACTTGAACACACACTTGCACATACCATGATGGGTAATATTGTTGGTTTTATCATCATCTTTGCTGTTATCATCTATTCAGCTTTAAATGTTGCGCATCATGCAGAGATACTTGCACACAAATATGGTGAACCTTACGGAACACTCATACTCACGAGTGCCGCAGTTGTTGTTGAAATTCTTATCATTGTTATCATGATGACTCATTCTGAAAACCCAACACTTGCCCGTGATACAATTTACTCAGCAGTTATGCTTGATATCAATGGTCTACTTGGAATTGCAGCAATTATTGGTGGTATCAAACATGGAGAACAACAATATAATGTAGACTCAACCAACTCCTATATGTCCATGATATTAGTCTCTATCGGAATTGCCATGGTGTTACCACACTTTATTAATGATGCACACATGAATATGTATATGAACTTTACGATTATCATGTTCATCTTACTGTATGTAATTTTTACTAGAATTCAACTCAAAGAGCACCGTTACTTTTTTGAATATAAAAAGGGTAATACTCAAAGCCATGAAGTAAATCAAGAAAGTAGCGAAAGTATCAACGGTACCTACCATGCAGGGATATTGGCACTTTCTATCATTATGATTGGACTCTTATCAGAAGTGTTAGCAGTCTTTATGTCTAACAATCTTGAAACACTTGGTCTGCCGTTGGCACTTGGTGCATTTTCAGTAGCACTTATCTCTGCATCACCTGAACTCATAACCGCTGTCAGGGCTGCATCAAACAACAACATGCAGACCGTAGTTAATATCGCTGTAGGTGCAAGTTTGGCAACTGTTTTGATGACAATTCCAGCGATTCTCATCGTCAGTAAGATAATGGGCATGGAGATAGATTTAGCGATTACGCCAGTACAAGGAATCATGTTAGGTTTAACGATATTAGCTGGGATTATCCACTTTAATGACGGAGAAACTAACATGCTAGAGGGATTTGTACATCTAGTTATCTTTATTGTCTTCTTTTTCTTAATGTTTGTCTAACTCTCAAAGGTTATATAATGTATAATTTGTCCACATAATTTTACTTTATAGGAGCATGCCATGGGAAGTAAACTCATCCTTTTACTCGGGCTGTTAGTAGGTGCATTTTTAACATTTATGTGTGTTAATGAAAACAAAACTGCACTCTCACTTAAATATAATCAAATTGCAGAAAACGACGCAACCCTGCAAACTATAATTCCTGCTGCAAATGTTGCAAAAGTAGAGACTCCTGCATTTGTAGAAGAGCCTGAACCAGCCCCACCAGCTGTTGTAGAATTAGCTGAGCCTATATTTTCATATAGTCTGTTAGAAAATGAGACAAAATTAAGTGCAAAATTTGCAACTTCTGATAAAGTTCCAGCACTTGAAGAGTTTATACTCTCATACTGCCCAACTGAAAGTTGTACTCAGGATTTATCATTTGATGAAAACATCAAAAATTCTAAATGGCAAGAACATGCACTAAAAATTGCAGCATTTCTCAAAGATAAAAATGTTAAAAATGGTGCCCTATCTATAGGTGGTAATCTTTTTAATCTTGAAGGTGAGCTCGAAAATAAAGAAGATATGGATGAGTTAAATAAACTCTTAACAGCTTTTGACCCAGAAGTTTATAAGATGGAAAATTTAACAACTGTAACTCCTAAAGTTGTAGTCCAAGAGGTTGAAGTACCGGCTGTTGATAACACTCAAGATGAGATAAACCGACTTCTTAAAGCAAATCCTGTCTACTTTGAACTAAATAGTGCCAAAATCACGCCACAGAGTAAAAAGATTTTAGATAGCGTTATTGCACTATTACAAAAAAGTAATACTGCTGGACTTAAAGTAGAAGGGCATACAGATTCTGGCGGAAAAGCATCTTACAATAAACGCTTGAGTCAAAAAAGAGCAGAGTCTGTAAAAAGTTATCTTTTAAACAATAGCAATGCAACTATGCAAATAGAAGCAATTGGATATGGCGAAGAGCTACCTATCAGTTCAAATACCAAAGACAAAATCAACAGAAGAGTTGAAATACATTTAAAGAGAGGAGAATAACATGTCCCAATTAGTATCAAATATGTTTCTGTTGATGATAGTTGCACTACTTATAGGGTGGATTATCGGTTGGTTTTTAAGACGCTCAGCATCACGTAATAAATATATAAGACAAATTGATGATTTAACATATCAAGATAAGAGCCTAACATCAGAGTTACACCTCAACTCTGTAGAGTATGAAAACCATACTAAAAATCTTGAACATACACAAAGTAAACTCTCTTTTGCAAATCAGCAAGTAGAGGATTATTCGACGAGAAACCTTGAAATCAACTCTGATATGGAAAAATTTCATACTTCACAAAAGGAACTTGAAGTAAATTTAGGCGGGATGGATGATAAAATTAAAAACAGTTCAAATAATCTAGATATTTTAAATTTACAAAAAGATGAAATTTTAAAAAATAAAAATAAAATTACAGAATATGAGCAAAATATCAATCTAAAAACTGGAGAAGTTGATACAATACGTGAAAGAGTATCACTTTTATCATCTGAGAGAGAATCACTAAATACAAAAGTATCAAATGAGAATGACAAAATCTCTCTAAAACAGCAAGAGATTGATGCAGAAAATGACAAAATAAAAGTTATAGAAGATGAGTTCGCTGCTAAAAGAGCAGAAATCAAAGATGCACTAGAAGAGAGCAGAAAAAAAGCTTTAAACTACCAATATGCAGTCAATTATGTAAATGAAAAAATAGACGCAAAAGAGACAATACCTTTTGATGTGGTTGATAAGATTATAAGTAAAAACGAAGAGAAGGGTCTATTTGCAAACCTAATCAAAAAACTCTTTGGCAAAAGTGCACAATATATCAAAGGAGGAAAATAGTCATGGCAGCAACATTAATAGAGCTGATAAGTGATATGAAAGTTTGTTTAGGATTGGCACTAGGAACAGGACTCATTTCAGGTTACCTCTATACAAAATTCAAAGCTAGAGAACTCTTCAAACCTGATATAAAAAACTTAAAAAAGAAGATAAACTATAACCAGAGAGAAGCAAGTACGCTGTTATCTAAAAGTAGTGAAGTAGAAACTGAGTTAGAGTTATATAGTGGAAAACTACATGAAGCCAACCTTGAAGTTACTAAACATAAAAATGAAGTTTCTAATCTTGAAGAAGACATGAGAGCTTTGGAGACAGAAGGAGCAAATGTAAAAGCTCAGCATAGAACTCAAGAACATATATTAAACCGCTATGATAAAGAGATTCAAGAGCTCAAAACTACCTTGGATATTTCAGATATTTCAGATATTGAAAATCACAAATCTGTGCTCAAAGCTAATGCTATCCAAATACTAGACACTTACCAACAAAAATGTGACTCATGTGAGGGAATGTATAGTGAAGAAAAATCACTAAAAGTGGAAAACTCTGACTTAACATCAAAGATTTCTTCACTAGCTGCATCTCTCAATAAAAAAGGGTATGAACTATCAGATGCAACTGAAGGTGTCTCAACCATCAGAGGAAAACTCCAACTTGAATTTGATAAGCTACTTGCTTCTAAAGAAGAAAATGACGCTAAGATAGGAGCATTTAAAGAACAACTTTTAGCCATTAAAGCTAAGTTGTCCTAACAATTTTGTAGTGTGGTTTTCCCACACTACTCTCTCAAAATCTTTTTATATAGCTGTGACAATATGGCAGTTTATTATGCTTTTTGTAATAATCTTGATGATAATCCTCAGCCTCATAAAAAGGGTGTGTTTTAGCATCAATTAACTTCGTAGCCACTTTTAATCCCTTTGACTCCAAGATACCTATCAATTTTTGGGTTACAGCTTTCTCTTCTTCATCATTGTAAAAAATAGCTGAAAGATATTGGCTTCCGATATCTGGACCTTGACCATTTGCTTGTGTTGAGTCATGAATCTCAAAAAAGAGTTTTGCTAAAGTTTCAAAATCTACTTTTGTTGGATCATAAGTAACTTCAACAACCTCCAAATGCCCAGTATCTTTATAACAAATATCTTGATAAGTTGGATCCTCAGTATGTCCACCCATGTAACCACTATCAGCAGAAATCACACCATCAATTTTTGCAAAATGATATTCAACTCCCCAAAAACATCCACCAGCAAAATAAGCTTTTTTACTATTTTCTTTAGTAGAGGGTTCAAACTCCATAGATATTGAGTTCACACAATGTCTTGTGTTTTTAGGAGTTAACTGCTCACCTTCAAAAACATGCCCTAAATGCCCACCACAATTAGCACAAACAATCTCAACGCGTCTACCATCTGCATCTGATACTCTTTTTACAGCACCCTCTATCTCATCATCAAAACTTGGCCAGCCACAACCTGAACTAAACTTGTCTGATGAGTTATAAAGAGCAGTACCACATCTTTTACATGTATAAGTCCCTTTCTCATAAAACTTATCATATTTTCCAGTAAATGGTGCTTCTGTACCTTTATGCTCTATTACCCTCGCCTCTTGATCGTTTAACTTTTTAAATTCCACTTTTCCCTCCCCATGTAAATATAAAAATCCACTCATAACAAGCAGAAATACAATTAAAACATTTTTTTTCATAATATCTCCTATGGCTATTTTACTAAAGTTATCTTATGTCGATGTACAAGTTGGTAAGGATTATACATGATAAACATATTTAAAATAGCT
>JAOZKZ010000103.1:0-2194 GCA_029935075.1 Campylobacterales bacterium | reverse complement strand
CAAACTTTCGAGGAAGTGATAAGATAACTTACAGAGTATTTGACGGTAATTTAACTTCAAATCAAGCAACCATATATATCTTGATTAGAAATGTAAATGATGTACCAACAGTTAATGCTGGAGTTGATAAAAAGATAAGAATTGGTCATGAAACTTGGATTTCAGGAAGTGCCGAAGATAGTGATGGATATATTAAAAAATATGAATGGAAAGAAGGAAATGCTATTCTATCAAGTAAACCCTCATTTAGATATACACCTACAACTATAGGAAATCATGAACTAACCTTAACAGTTACCGATGATGAAAATGCAACAACAAGTGATAGTGTAGTTATAAATGCAACAAATAAATTACCACTAGTTATCATACGGATAGAGTTCAATGATGAAAATAAATTTCATAGTGATGCTTCAATATGGAGTAATAAAATATTTGGAACACAAGAGGGAGGATTAAATGACTACTATAATGAAATCTCCTACGGAAAACTTCAATTTGAAAAAGCAAAAGAGAGTGAAGGTACGGTAAATGACGGAATCATTACAGTAAGGCTAAATGAAAATCATCCTACAAATGGGGTGAAGTTTCAAACCTTTCTCCCTAGAATCATAAAACTTACCGATAACTATATTGACTATTCCCAATATGATATAAATAAAGACAAAAATATATCTATAGATGAACTTCAAATCATGTTTTTAATGGCTGGTGGAGAAAATGCCACAAGAGTATATCCTGGTATTTGGGCTCATGCACACTGCATTTATGAAGATACAATTGTAGATGATACCAAACTAATGGGTTGTTATAGCAATGGTAATTATTCAATATTTGGGGAAAGACATCAAAATCATAAAAATGAACAGTATGACGCAACTATAGGTATCATAGCACATGAGTTAGCACACACCACACTGGGACTAATAGACCTTTATGATAGAAATAATGATTCTGAAGGTATAGGAAATTTTGGTTTGATGGGTTCTGGAAACTGGGGTAGAAAATCTTGGAGTGAAAAATCCGGAGCTACACCAACACATATGACCGGTTGGAATAAAATAAAGTCTAAGTTTGTAAAACCTATAACTATAGAAAATGATACTACAAATCTAGAGTTTCGTGGAACATCTTATATTGATTATCAAGTTTACAAGATAACTACAACTGATGCTAATGAGTATTTTTTGGTTGAAAATAGAGCAAATAACGGTTACGATAGAGGACTTTTTACATTAAAAAATGGTTCTGATTTTAAAGGTGGTTTATCAATTTTACATGTTGATGAAAACATTAAAAACAATGATGACCAAACACATAAAATTGTAGATATAGAAGAGGCAAACAATCCTGGATTGGATAACAATACTACGCATCGTGGGCATATAAACAACCTTTATTTTTATGGAAATTCAGATACTTTTACACCAACAACGACACCAAATTCAAATCTTTACGATGGAACAAATAGTGGTTTAAGTATCACAAATATTTCAGATACTGGTACTTCAATGTTTGCTGATATAGAGATAAAATAAAAGGAAACCCCAAATGAAAAAAATTATACTTACAGTTACTATCGCAACACTAGCTTATGCGGCTCCTGCACTTAAAGGGAACATAGAGTTTAAACAAAAAGATGGTGCTACATTTATAGGACAGTTAAAAGGTGATGAGTGGTTTAACTGGATAGAAGATGATAAAGAACATATTATCAAATATAGCAATCGTTCAAAAAACTTTGAATATGGTAGATTAAAAGAGATTAACGGAGATGTAGACCTAGTACCTTCAGGTGTCAAAGTAGGTTCAAGGCTAGGAACGCTCTCTGCAAACCAATCTAAAATTGATAAAAGTACATTGATAGAAATTTGGAAACTAAAAAAAGAAAAATCTTTATACCCAATAAAATAGACTTTTTGTGATATAATCCCCACTTAATTTTTTTATAGGGGATTATAATGAAACAAACTACTTTTAAAGACAAATATCCAGTATTTACACTTGAACTAAACAAAGATGAGATAAAACAGCAGAGTGTTGAAGAGATTATCGCATATTTTAAAGCATTGATAGAAGCACATCCTATCGCAAAATATATCGCAATTTTTAACCATTATGAGCACACTACAAGTATCGGTGGAGCAATCAATCCTGAAATCAAAGATATGCAAAACATCATCTTCTGTTTTGG
>JAOZKZ010000289.1 GCA_029935075.1 Campylobacterales bacterium | reverse complement strand
TTAAGTCGCAGTTTAAAAGTCGGTTTAGTTTTTCTTGCCATGTTTGATTATTCATAGAGATATGATAGCTAAATTATAGGAAGTGTTGCTTGAGCTACACTTCCATAAAGTCTTATTGTATTAACATCCCTTTGATTACAAAAAATATCAAAGCGGAGAGAACAGCAGCAGCAGGTACTGTAATAACCCATGCAGCAATGATTTTCTTCACAGCATCTCTTTTGACATATTTGATTTTCTCAGTTGATTTTAGGGCTTTTTTAGCCTCTTTTACCTTATCTTCTTCATCATCAATCATCTTATAGAGATTTACAATTCTTTTATAATCCTCTTTCCCTTTTTTCTCTTTTGCCTCAATAGTCTCAAGCTCTCCGTGATAGGCTTTTAGCGTTCGCTCTTCATCTTCTAAAATCTCTTTTTCACTCTCAATAAGTGCTTTTTCATCATAGCTATCCAAATACTCTCTTAAAAAACCAACACCGAAAATACCACCCACGGCGATATGGGTAGAGCTTACAGGAAGACCAAGCTGACTGGCGATGATAACCGTAATTGCAGCAGCCATTGCTACTGAAAAAGCTCTCATTTGATCTAACTCTGTTATCTCACTACCTACTGTCTTAATAAGCTTCGGTCCATAAAGTGCCAAACCTACAGCGATACCTATCGCTCCTACACCCATAACCCAAAATGGAATTTCTGCTTTAGAGGATATACCACCAGTCATCACAGCATCACTAATCGCGGCTAATGGTCCGATAGCATTTGCAACATCATTTGCTCCATGTGCAAAACTTAAAAGTGCCGCTGCAAAGATAAGCGGAATGGTAAACATTGTATTGACTGATTTTCTACTATTTTCTAACGAACTACTTGATTTAGAAACATTTCTCTTAACGATAAAATATACAATAAGTGCAACTACAATACCTAAAAGAGCAGCGACGATAAAAGAGGGTTTTTTCTCATCTGGAAGGAATCCTACAAAATCAACAATTGTTGGCCAAACCTTCTTTAGACCTTTTAGGGTTAGATAAGTAACAAATGCCCATGACATGATTGCAACATAAACAGGAACCCATTTTTTTACCGCACTTATACGGTCATCTTGAAAAACAATGGTTTTTTTGATAGCAAACAAAAATCCAGCAGCGATAATACCACCAAGAAGAGGAGAGATAATCCAAGAGGCTGCAATTTTTCCCATCGTACCCCAAGCCACGATTGAAAAACCAGCCGCTGCAATTCCTGCACCCATAACACCACCCACAATAGAGTGTGTCGTAGAGACAGGAGCTTTCATCATAGTTGCAAAGTTTAGCCACAATGCAGCAGAGAGAAGTGCAGCCATCATAGCCCAGATAAACATATCTGTATTGCCTCCAAAAGCAGAGATATCGATAATCCCTTTTTTAATAGTCTTAACAACATCACCACCAGCGATAAATGCCCCAGCTGCTTCAAATATCACAGCAATCGTAATGGCTCCACCCATGGTAAGTGCTTTACTTCCTACAGCAGGTCCAACATTGTTTGCGACATCATTGGCTCCGATATTCATCGCCATATATGCACCAAATAGTGCGGCTATGGCTAAAAAAGTATTATTGGGGATATCTCCTGTAGTAGAAAAGCTGTACACCAACACTGCGGCCATAAAAACAAGAGCTAACCCTATCTTTATAAAATCAACACCACTTGATTTAATAGCTTTTTTTTGCATCTTTGTAACGGTTTTTATTTCCATATTCTTTGCCTCACCTTTTAAAAGTTTATATCTAATTTTACTCCGATTTCTCTTTAAAGTTTAACTGTTTTGTTAAACTTTTTACGAATTGAGTTTTTCGAGTATCTTTTCCGCTTTCTTTATATGCAAAGAGATAATTTCAAGTTCTTCAATTAACTCTTTTTCCTCTGGTTTTTTCTCAAGCTCTAGCGTAATTTCGTCATTTTTTTGTTTTAATTTTTCTAAAAGTATTTTAACTGACTTTTTTTTACCTTTTTTCTCAAACTCATGCAGTCCCAAATATACTTTGATACTCTCTATAAACTCTTTTACTTTCATTGCCCATCCTTTTTCTCTAAAATCAACTCAATATCATCATCATTGATATGCATCTCTTCATCAAGGTTTTTTATATCCCCACTTCTATCGATAAATAACACTTCAGCCATGGCAATGAGGTTTTTACTAATATTGTAAGCATAAGTGCTATCATTCATCAGTGAAGTTGCCATCTCATTGGTAA
>JAOZKZ010000288.1 GCA_029935075.1 Campylobacterales bacterium | reverse complement strand
TTTGCTACATAGACACCCATGTTATCATTTAGTCTTCTTCCTGCTAGTATGATTTCTGGGTTATAGCCAATTTCTTCTGCTTTATGGGTAAGATAGTATGGATCAACACCTATACAGTGACCGCCTACAAGTCCTGGTTTGAACTTTAAAAAATTCCATTTAGTTCCTGCTGCTTCGAGTACTGCATTTGTATCTATTCCTAATTTATTAAAAATGATAGAAAGTTCATTGACAAATGCTATGTTTAAATCTCTTTGAGTATTTTCTATGACTTTTGCTGCTTCTGCTACTTTCATGGTTGGTGCTAGGTGTGTTCCTGCTGTGATGATACTTTTGTATAGGTCGTTTACTTTTTTCCCTATCTCTGGCGTACTTCCTGAAGTCACTTTTAGTATCTTTGTAACTGTATGTTCTTTATCACCTGGATTGATTCTTTCTGGGCTATAACCGCAAAAGAAGTCCTCGTTAAATTTCATCCCTGAAAACTCTTCAAGTACTGGAACACATCGCTCTTCTGTAGCTCCTGGATAAACTGTACTTTCATAGATAACGATATCATCTTTTTTGAGAACTTTTCCTATGGTTTCACTTGCTTTGATAAGTGGTGTTAAATTTGGTTTTTTATGTTTATCTATAGGTGTAGGTACTGTTACGATGTAGATATTACAATCTTTGATATCATAAGGGTTTGTAGTAAACTTTATGCCATTGTCTAGTGCAACTTGTAGTTGTTCACTTGTAAGCTCTAATGTTCTATCTTCTGCACGGCTTAGTTCCTCTATACGCTCTTGGTAGATATCTAATCCTGTTACATCGTACTTTTTTGTAAATTCCGCTGCTAGTGGTAAGCCTACATATCCTAATCCGATGATTGCTATCTTATGAGTCATCTTTACACCTTTAACCTAAATTTATAACTATCATATTGTAACATAATTGAACTCAATTAACCTATGGGTTTAACATAAGTAAAATAGACATCTCTAAGTCGCAATATATGCTTTTTGAGATAGGACTCAGTAAGTCTGTTCCTATTTAAAAATCTATTTTCTATATCAAATTCCGTTATAGGATTTATAAGTCCTCTAGGTTTTACAAAGTTTTGTCCATCATCAGCTTGTATCGTAGTTCTTACATGATGTGAAAAGAGGTTTTGCCCTTTAATTTGTCCATATGGTGTGTTTGCTACATATCTTGGAGTTAACGGTATTTTAAATCCTAATCCAATATATTGATCGTCTGCATTTTGATAAAAGAATCGTATGAGTGTCTCACCAAAGTATCTTTGAACTTGTAAGTCAAAACCACTGTCTTGATTGTAGTATTTTCCAGCCGTGAGCTCTATATAGGCATCATAGTTTTGATTATAGTATCCATAGGTAGCAAGTGCGATGTTTCGAGTCTCTTTTGTATCTTCATGTTCAAGATATCCAAGTTTGAGTTTAAAAGTATGGTCATCTAATGTGTATGACATATTTTCAAATCCACCATATTGTTCATCATAGTATCCCAAACTGAAAAGATTTATAAAATCTCCAAATATATCACTTTTATGTAACATAATATTTTCTAGTTTATTCCCTCTATCCTCATATTGAAAAGCACCACCTGCTTTAAATTCGTCACTCGCAAACAGAGGAAAATCAACTAATACTCCTAAATCAAGCCCCTTATATAAATTCCAATGAAAATAAGGGCGTGCAGATAAGAGATATTCATAAACAGATATTTCAATGGCTACATAGTTATTTAATCCGATGCCAAGCTCTGCTCGGGTTTTAAGATAACTGCTGTTTGCATTGCTAACTTTTAGAGGGGTATCTGTGAAGTTTGTATTGATTCGTAGTGACTGCTCAAACTCTATCATGCTTCTTTGAGATAGAGATTTTATAAATTTTTTATATTTTCCCAAATCACCTATGACTTTTTTAACTTTTTGATTACTTTTTTTGATAACAATCTCAAAAGTTTGGTAGGGTAGGTCAAGCTGAACCATATAACCTAAAATTGCTCCAAGAGCATCTACTTCATTGTGATCAAATATATTGTTTTCATAAGCAACATAAATTTTTGTTGGAGTATCTCCTATATCGATATTTTCAAATCCTAAATTGATAAGAGAGTTTTTAAGCATCTCGATATGGTCAGTTGTACAATTTTTTGCAGGAAGTATATAATTAGTTTGGGCTATTGTGTTAGATGTTACACTATTTTCATATTTTTCTCTAGAGTGGTGTTTGACACCAAGGTTCAGTTTAAAATTTAAGGCT
>JAOZKZ010000287.1 GCA_029935075.1 Campylobacterales bacterium | reverse complement strand
TACACTTTAGCGTGAGACTATCTATTTAATTTTTAAGATAAAAACTCTTCTATTGCTACTATTTTGATGTCACAATCGTAAAATTTTTTATCATTGGTTATCAAAATATCGCAACCATTTTCTTTTGCACAAAGACATTGTAAAACATCTTCTAAGTCCAAACTATTCTCAAAGATAAATTTGCGACAAAATAGAAAAATTATCAATTTTTAAGATGCTTTATCAAACTATCACAAACCAAATTAACCTCTTCTAAACTCATAGAAGGATAAAGTGGCAATGTCAATTCACGAGTAGCTATATCCTCAGCAACAGGAGCATCATTTAACCCTATATCTTTAAATGCAGTAAAATCTTTAAATGCTGGATAATGGATAGAAGACTGTATGCCATCTTCTTTAAGCTTACCTATCAAAGCAATTCTATCTATCTTTGCATCTAACAAAATTGGAAATATATGATAAACCGACTCGATATCTTTCAAGTCCAAGAAAGGTATGCTTATCTCTCTATTATCTGAAAGTCTCTCTACATATCTCTCTACCAAAACTTTTCTCTGAGCATTTGCATCTGCTAGTTTATCAAGCTGTATCAAGCCCAAAGCCGAACGCATCTCATCGATACGATAATTTAGTCCAGACTGAGCCACATCATAAGTAATGGCACGACCTTTATGCCGATCGAGTGTGAGTGCCGTCATACCATGAGAGCGAAAGTATTTAGCTTGTTGGTCAAGGTCTTTATCTCTTGTTGTAAGCATACCACCTTCACCAACAGAAAGGTTTTTGTTAGTAAAAAAACTAAATGCTCCATACTCACCAAAAGAGCCAACTGCTTGTCCTTTATAAGTGGCTCCTGGAGCATGAGCACAATCTTCTATCAAGGCTATATCTTTGGCTTTACAAAGTGCTACTATCTCATCCATCTGGCACGGATAACCTGCAAAATGCACGATGATAACTGCTTTTGTCTTTTTTGTGATGACTTTTTCTATAGTACTAGCAGAAATATTCCAATCCTCATAACTTTTACAATCAGCTAAAATAGGTGTAGCTCCAACCATACGAACTACATTTATGTCTGCTACAAAAGTAAGTGCGGGAATGATAACTTCATCTCCATCTTTGATACCTAAAGCTAAAAGAGACATATGAAGTGCAGCTGTAGCATTTGAAACAGCCGTACAATGTACACCATCATGAAGTGTAGAAAAGTTTGCTTCAAACTCCTTAGTTTTCTCGCCCATGGTTATCCAACCGCCTTCAACCACATCTTTGACAGCTTTTGGTTCTCTTTCATCATAGTTTAGTTTAAATAGTTGTACTTTCCACATCTAATATCCTTAATAAATTTAAATTATTTTATCTAATAGTTAATTAATATTAAGTTATACCTATTAGTTATCATAGTTAATTTTAATTTCAAACAAAGATATATTGAGATATACTTTTTAGACTAAATACTAATTCAAATAAAGGACTTTTATATGAAATTAAGCACTATAACACTTTTAGCCCTATGTTCTATCTCTTTGTCTGCTACTGAAACAGATGATGCTTTAAGCTATCTTAACCAACTTAGAAGTGGTACAGGTCTAACACCATATACACTAAATGAAAAACTAAACCTAGCAGCACAAAGGCATGCAGACTATCTTCTTGAAGAAAATACTTTTAGTCATCAAGAGGAAAATGAGAACAATAGCCATTATCTAGGAGAGTGGGGTCATCACCGATTGACAAATGCCCAATATGACTGGAGTGCCTATGGTGAAAACATAAGTGTGGGAAGCGGTACAGTAAAAGATTCTATAGATGGTCTTTTTCAAGCGATATACCATAGACTTGGTTTTTTATCTTTTGATACTGAAGATTTAGGAGTTGGGTATGTATATGGTGACAGCTATGAGTACCACTCTGCACATGTTTATGATATGGGAACACAAAGACCAAGATATAGTAACAATGTACAAAACGATAACCCTAAAATCGTAAAATGGCCTTATGGAAACTATACACAAGCTCAACCTACATTTTTTAACAATGAATTTCCAGCTCCTTTACCAGAATGCACACAAGGTGGTTCATCTGGAAACCCTATAAGCATACAGTTTAATCCAAAAACAAGTGGAGCTATATCACTTGATGCATTTACTTTACAAGATGCATCAAGAGCTACAATACAGACAAAACGGATAACACAAAACCTAAGTGACAAGCAATTTGTCATATTTCCTATAAATAGACTAAACTGGAATACAAACTATACGACA
>JAOZKZ010000102.1 GCA_029935075.1 Campylobacterales bacterium | reverse complement strand
TTTTATCTAAGAATATCTTCTATTCTTTGTCTTAATAAGTGTTACCACATCAATCAGCTAAGTGTAAAAAAAACAGAAAAATTAGCAAATGAATAAAACCTTGTAACTTTTGGTATAACACCAAGCTATCCAGAAGTAGGTTATGGATATATAGAAGCGGCTGGCGAAGATGTAAAAAGCTTTAAAGAAAAACCAGATGAAGATACGGCTAAGTTATACATACAGCAAGGTAATTACTATTGGAATAGTGGGATGTTCTGTTTTAAGGCAGGAGTTTTTTTAGATGAGTTAAAGATGCACGCTCCAAAGATATATGAAGCATGTCAAAAAGCCTATGAAAGTGCTAACAAAGATGAGATGATAAGAGTAACATATGAAGATATGGCAAATATCCCCTCAGACTCTATAGACTATGCAGTGATGGAAAAAAGCCAAAAAGTAAAAGTAGTTTCAAGTGACATAGACTGGAGTGATTTAGGAAGCTTTGATGCCTTGTATGAAGAACTTCCAAAAGATAAAAATGGAAATACAGCTGATGATAATCATATCGCAATAGACTCAAACAATAACCTTATCTTGGCAGATGGTAAAAAGATAGCTACTATAGATATAGATGACCTTATCATAGTAGATACCCCAGATGCACTACTCATCAGTAAAAAAGGCTCTTCTCAAAAAGTAAAACAAGTTGTTGAAAAACTAAAAGCTACAAGCAATGAACTAACAAACATACATACTTTAGCACATCGTCCATGGGGAACTTATGAAGTACTTTTAGACCATGAAAACTATAAGATAAAACGCATCATAGTAAAACCAGGAAAAAGACTAAGTCTGCAAAAACATTTTCACAGAAATGAACACTGGATAGTTGTTAGTGGTACAGCGACAGTGACAGTAGGTGAAAAAGTAAAACTCATACGACCCAATGAGTCAACCTATATCAAAATGGGCGAAGTTCATAGACTTGAAAATGAAGGGAAAATTCCGGTCGTTCTTATAGAAGCTCAGGTTGGAGAATATACCGGTGAAGATGACATAGTTAGGATTGAGGACGATTTTAAGAGGAATTAAGCCTAGATAAATAAAAAAAAGATAAAATATTAATTTTAATAAACATAATAGATAAATAATTTAATTTTTACTATAAAAGGCGAAAAACGGATGCAAACTCAATTTGAAAAAACAAAACAAGAACTAGTAAAAGAATAGCAAATAGATGAATCTAACAGAATCCCAAACTACAGAACTAAAGCAGATATGGAAAGATGAGTATCTTAAAACTATCTGTGCCTTTGCAAATAGTGATGGCGGTAGTTTATATATAGGGATTTGCAATGATAAAAAAGTTGTAGGTGTTGAAGATGGAGAGAAATTATTAGATATTTTGCCAAACAAGATTAACAATAGATTAGGGCTGATGGTCGATGTTTCTACCCAAACCATAGAAAATAAGATGATTATAACTATAATGGTAGAAAAAACTTATGCTCCAGTCTCTTTCAATGGAAAGTTTTATAAGAGAAGTGGTAGCAACACTATAGAGCTAAATGGAAACAATCTAACAAATTTTTTACTAAAAAAGTATGGCAAAACTTGGGATGACATCATAGAAGATAGATTTACACTTCAAGAGATAAACCTTGAAACGATAGAAAAGTTTAAAACCTGGACACGAGATAGAGCACCTTTTATAGAACAAGAGAAAGATTTAAAAAGCTTACTAGAAAGACTTAACTTATATGATGGGGAATATCTAAAAAGAGCAGCAGTTTTACTGTTTGGTAAAGATCCTCAGAAGTATTTTATACAATCTCACTCAAAGATAGGTAAGTTTCTATCAGATAGTGAACTTCTAACAAGTGACATCATAGAAGGCAATCTTTTTGAACAGCTAGAAAAAATCATAGACATACTAAGAACAAAGTATCTTCATAGTTACATCACTTATGAAGGTTTAAATAGAGTAGAAACTTTGGAGTACCCTTACGAGGCAGTTCGAGAAGCCGTTATAAATGCTCTCATACATAGAGACTACACAGATACAACAGTTTTACAGATAAGAGTATATGATGAAAAGATAGTTTTTTCAAACGGAGCAACACTTTCATCTGAAGTTCCTATAGAAAAGTTTAAAGAAAACCATATATCTAAACCTTTTAACCCCATCATAGCAAACATGTTTTACAAAGCTGGATTTGTGGAGAGTTGGGGAAAAGGAACTAACAACATGGTAGCTGATTGTCTAAAGATGAATCTACCTGAACCTGAGTATAGATATACTTTTGCTTCTGTACAAGTTGTTTTTTATAAAACCATCCAAGAAACCCCACTAAAGACCCCACTAAAGACCCCACTAAAGACCCCATTAAAAACTAGAGATAAAATAGTGAACATAATAAGAGAGAATAAAAATATATCTATAAAAGATATAGAATTAGAACTAGGCATAAGCAGAGATACTATCAATGAGCATTTAGTAAGATTGAAAAGAGATGACATCATAAAGAGGGTTGGTAGTGCTAGAAGTGGTTACTGGGAGGTTTTAGATAATGTTTAATTTTAAATTTTTAATGATAAATGATTCAAGTAAAGAGATAGTAGAAATCGTTCATACAAAGATATACCATATCAGAGATGCTAACGTTATGATAGATAGTGATATAGCAGAACTTTATGATGTAGAGACAAAGAGAATCAATGAAGCAGTGAAAAATAATCCTGATAAATTTCCTAGTGATTTTTATTTTGAATTGACTCAAGAAGAATCAGAAAACTTGAAGTCGAAAATTTTGAATTATAAATCAAGGAATGCAGCTTGAAAGACAATCAAATTGTGACAATAGAAAATAAAATATATACTATTCGTGGAATGCAAGTTATGTTAGATAAAGATTTAGCAGAACTTTACCAAGTAGAAACAAAAAGAATAAATGAGCAAGTAAAAAGAAATATAGAAAGATTTGATGATGACTTTATGTTTCAACTTACGAAAGATGAGTTTGAAAATTGGAAGTCGCAAAATGAGATATCCAATTCTATGAAAATGAGCCTTAGAAAATTACCATCCGTTTTTACAGAACTAAGGTGTGTATATGTTGGCAACTGTATTGAAAAGTAAAAATGCAGTTGAAACAACGAAACAAATTATGAGAACTTTTACAAGTATGAAAAAAATTCTGTTAAATAATGCTTCAATCTTTCAAAGATTTGAGACAATAGAACAAAAAATAATCGTTCATGATAAAAAATTAAATGCAGTTTTTAAAGCTCTTGAAAATAAAAATAAAATTCCAACTCAGGGTATATTTCACAACGGACAAATATACGATGCTTATGCCTTTGTAAACGATTTGTTAAAAAGTGCCAAAAAAGAAATTATTTTGATAGATAATTTTATAGATGACACTATCTTGACACTATTTTCAAAATACTCGGACATTAGATTTGTTATTATCACTCAAAATATATCTAAACAATTTAAACTAGATACAGACAAATATAATGCTCAGTATAATAATCTAATTGTAAAAACTTCAAAAAAGTTCCATGATAGATTTTTGCTAATAGATAACAAAGAATCTTATCACATAGGAGCAAGTCTGAACGATTTAGGAAATAGAGTATTTGCTTTTAGTAAAATCGATATACAAATTGTTAAGAGTGTAGAAGAGATATCATGAAAATAAAAACCTCAAAGGAGAATAAAATATAATTATGGAAAATAATTCAAAATTCAAAATTAAACATTCAAAATTACGATGCAGTCGTATTAGCTGTGGCTCATGACGAGTTTAAAAAGTTAGCTTTGGAACCAAATGATAAGCAAGTTGTTTTTGATATCAAGTCTATATTAGAAAAAAGTGATGGGAGGTTATAGAGGATGTTTAGTAAGTTTTTTAGGTTATTGGGTGGAGATTTAGGAACCTTTTCTGATTCTTCCCGATCTAAATTATATTTACTTCTAACTACTCAAGGTGCTTGGGCAATGTTCGTTTATAGATTTGGTCATTTGTCTTCTTTGAAGTATAAGAAAAATAATTTATATGTAATAAATATGACTATATGGTATGTTTTAAACAAAATAGTAGAGATTACAGCAGGTATATCTATCCATTATAAAGCTGATATAGGCGAAAGATTTATGATTAGTCATTTTGGAAATATAATTATTGATGCAGGTGCAATAATTGGTGATGATTGTAGCATAAGACAAGGGGTTACTATTGGCAATGGGCCAATACAAGGTAGTCCCAAAATAGGTAACAATGTTTATATTGGAACAAGTGCTGTGCTAATAGGTGGTATCAATATCGGTGATAATTCTAAAATAGGAGCATTGGCAATGGTTAATAAGTCGTTTCCTGAAAGTTCTATTATAGTGGGTGTACCAGCTGTGAATAAAAATAATAATTAAAAAAGGAAATAAATGAAAAAAGTATATGTAAGTTTAATAGCAGATTTAATCCATGCAGGACATATAAACATACTAAAAGAGGCAAGTAAACTTGGAGAAGTGACAGTTGGATTGTTAACACTAAAAGCTTGTGGTGAATTAAATGATATCCCTTATCTTGATTTTGAAAAACGAAAAGAGGTTTTAGAATCGCTTAGCATGGTTAAAAAAGTTATAGCACAAGATACAGCGAGTTATAAAACAAATCTAGAAGCGTTAAAACCTGATTTTGTAGTACATGGGGATGAATGGCAAAACAATAATCAAAAGAAGTACAGAGAAGAAGTAATAGCGAGTTTAAAAGCTTGGGATGGAAAACTTGTAGAGATAGCTTACTCTTCTGATATAAATGATATGAACATCAAAGAACAGATGACAAAACTAGGCATCACAACAACAGCAAGACTTGGAAGACTCAGAAAACTTATCAATGCCAAACCAGTTGTTAAAATCTTGGAAGTTCATAATGCCCTCAGTGGACTTATTGCTGAAAATGCAAATGAGACTTTAGAAGATGGAGCAGTTGTAACATTTGATGGCATGTGGAGTAGCTCTTTAACCGATTCTACTTCAAAAGGAAAGCCAGATATCGAAGCAGTTGACACAACAGCAAGACTTACAACAGTAAATGAGATATTTGAAGTAACCACAAAACCCATGATATACGATGCAGATACGGGTGGAAAAGCTGAACACTTTGAGTTTACAGTCAGAAGTTTGGAAAGAACAGGGGTTAGTGCAGTTATCATCGAAGATAAAACAGGATTAAAGAAAAACTCTCTTTTTGGAAATGATGTTGCTCAAACTCAAGACAGTATAGAAAACTTTTGTCATAAGATAAAAGTAGGAAAAGAAGCACAAGTTACCAATGAGTTTATGATTATCGCTAGGATTGAGTCTTTGATACTTGAAGCTGGTATGGAAGATGCACTAAAAAGAGCATTTGCTTATGTTGAAGCTGGAGCAGACGGAGTTATGATACACTCTCGTCTAAAAGACCCAGCCGAAATCATAGAGTTTGTTACAAGCTTTAGAGAAAAAGACAACTCTACTCCTATCGTTGTAGTTCCGACTTCATTTAATGCTGTAACAACAGATGAGTTTGCAAAGATGGGTGTAAATGTTGTCATCTATGCAAACCACATGTTAAGGGCTGCATATCCTGGTATGATGAAAGTTGCACAATCTATACTAAAAAATAGAAGAAGTTTAGAAGCTGAACCTGACTGTATGGCGATAAAAGAGATTTTAGAACTAATCCCAGGAACTAAATAATGTTAGATACAAAAGAGTTTGTAAATGGACTTATAGAAAAAGGTTACTCACATCTTTGTGTAGTGCCATGCTCGTTTGCAAAAAACCTTATCAATGAAGCTATCAATAATGAAAATATAGAGTATCTTCCATGTGCTTCTGAAGCTATTGCTGCAAGTGTTGCAGCAGGTTTAAAGATGTCAGGTAAAAAGCCTATCGTGATAGTTCAAAGCTCAGGTGTGACAAATATGGGAAGTAATATAACAAGCCTCTTAAAACCTTATGGCATAACCTTCCCCATCATCACAAGCTGGAGAACTTATAAAGATGGAGATAGTGAGATACAACATCAACACTTAGCAACAGAGCTTCCAAAACTGATAGAATCTTATGGATATGAACATACTATCATAGAGCAAGATAATATGCAACAAGCACTTGAACAAGTGGATATTTGCGATACAACACACACCATAGGCATACTAAAAAAAGATACATTTTCCAAAGTCGAACTTGAAGATTGTCATAAATTAAATCTTGAAAAATACACACAAAGAAGTGAGTTTTTAAAAGTTTTAAATAATACTTTTAAAGATACAGATACTCTCTTTATAGGGACTACTGGAAACACAGCTAGAGAGATGTACTCTTTTATGCCAGAAACTAACAACTTCTACATGGTTGGAAACATGGGAGGAGCTTTGAGCCTTGGTTTAGGTGCTTCTCTTGGTGGTAAGAAAGTTATCGTTTGTGGTGGAGATGCTGAGTTTGTCATGCATATGGGTGGACTTACAACAGCTGGACGATACAAAGATATAGACTTAACCTATATACTATTTGACAATGAACAAAACAAATCAACAGGTGGTCAAAATACATTTCAAAGCCATGTGGATTATATCAATATCGCTAAAAGTTCTAACATAGACACACATGAAACAATTGTTAAAGATATAGATGAATTTTCAACACTTATAGACAAACAAGGGGTAAGATTTTTATGTGTCAAATGTGGCATAGATAAAGAGACTCCTAGACCTCCACTTGATGTTGTAAAAGTAAAGGAATTTAGATGAGTAAAAGAGTTATGGTAGATATGTCAGCTACATTGATTCATCATGGACATATAAGACTTCTTAAAAAAGCTTCCGAGCATGGAGAAGTTATAGTAGGACTTACCACAGATGAAGAGATACTTTCATGTAAGGGATACGAGCCCGAACTCTCGTTTGAGCAGAGAAAAGAAGTTTTGGAAGCTATAGAGTATGTATCTGAAGTTGTGCCAACACCTTGGCTTTTAACGGAAGATACTTTAACAGAGCATAATATCGACTTACTTGTTCATGGAGATGATAACTCAAATGAGATAGCAAAAGAGAAACTACTCATTTTCCCAAGAACAGAGGGCATAAGCAGTTCTGATATAAGAGAAAATGTTATAAAAGCAGTAGGACAAAAAAAGAGTAGAAAAATCCTTTTAAACCCAGGACCAGCGACAACAACATATAGTGTTAAGATGGCTCAAGTAGTAGATGATATTTGCCCTAGAGAATATGAGTTTGGCGACCTTATGGAGTGGGTTTCAAATGAACTTACAAAAATAGTGGCAAACCCTAAAGAATATACAACTATCTTATTTGGAGGGAGTGGAACAGCCGTAGTTGAAGCTACTTTAAGTTCAGTTGTCCCTCACGATAAAAAAGTTCTCATTGTAAATAATGGAGCTTATGGTAAAAGAATGTGCCAAATAGCAGAAGCTTACGATATGAACTTTATAGAGTTTGAAAGCTCTCCAATAGAGCCGATAGAGTTAGACAAACTTGAAAACATCATAAAAGAAAATAGCGACATTTCACATCTTGCAGTTATACACAATGAAACAACAACAGGACTTTTAAATAACTTAGATGACTTAGGAG
>JAOZKZ010000101.1 GCA_029935075.1 Campylobacterales bacterium | reverse complement strand
TTAAAGAGGCTAATGCAGCTCAAGATGAGACTGTAGAAATGATAACAGAAATTGTTGAACAAGAGCAATTTACATGGGGTGGTGATTTGACGGTCAATTCATTTAACTACCATAGAAAAGATTTAGTTATGGTTCCAGGTACGCCACCTAAAATGGTAAAAAAAGAGTCTGATGAAAACTGGAAAACAGCTCTTTATGGAAACTTAGCGGCTGCATATAAAGCAAGTGAAGATACAAAAGTAAATCTTCAACTTTCAGTTGCTAAACCATTTGGTGCTGCAAACAGCACAACAGCGGCAAACTTGGACAATGGAGATGGACTTGGTTTTGGAGATAGTTCTGTACATTTAACACAGTTTTATATCACACATAACTTTACACCTGATTCATGGCTTAGATTTGGTCGTCTTCCTACGATGAACTCTTTGGGGACACATCTACTTTCCAATCAAACAGCTAGAGAGAGCCTCTATCCAAGAACTTTAACCAACCAAACAAGAGATGGAGTAGAAATTGGTAAAAGATTTTCTGATTTTGGAGCTATTAAAGCACCAACTGCTAGATTTATTGCTGTAAAAAATACAAGCAGAAATCCTTTTGGACAAACACCAACACATTCTGAACTTTCAGACACCACAGCTGGTGCACTATTGACAGAAGGTAAACTAGATATTGAGAACATGGGAGATAACTTGCTGCTTGTAGGTGTAGTTTATGCTGTAGATGTTACAAATGAAGTGCTTCCTATTAATTTAGGAGATTTTTCTATAGTCACAGCTTATTTCCAAAACAATAATGCTTTTGGTTCAAGCTTTAGTTATCATGTTTCTGCTACCTATTTTACAGCTGATGCATCTGGTGAAAAAATTCCAAACACGCCACTAGGAATGGTTGATGGCTCTGGGAGTATGCTTTTAGCAGGTGGTAGATATGATTTTGGTGACTTTAAAGTGGGCGGTGAATTCAATACTGCTACAAAAAACTTTTATGCCATGAACCAAACTAATATTCATGATCCGTACAATAAACTAAACACACTTGGTAACGCTTATGAAGTTTACTCTATATATGATTTAAATCCCAACACTTATATAAAACTCTCAGGTATTAAGATTGATAGAGAGTATACAAGAACTGGACTACTTGATAATTTAAGAGATGTATCAGATGGTTCTGAAGATGATTGGGGATGGGGTGTTTCTATCTCAACAAGATTCTAAAAATTTTATCAAAGCACTTAAATTTTAAAGTGCTTTGATATCCATTAAACAATAATTTCCATATGCCGATATTATCTATAACATAGAAATCTTTGATAAGGCAAACATATGGAAAACTCTTCACTCCTCAACTCACTCTTTTTTAGAATGCGATTTATACACTATGTTGGTATAGCACTATTAATCGTAAATGGACTCTTTTTTACAGATAATATCATCGGATCAATCGTACAATATGTTGTTGCGGCAGTCATCCTTGTTCATGACTTGGATGAGAAAAAAAATGGTGTAGATGCTGCACATAAAATGCAAGATTATCTCTCCAATCACAGCATACATAAAAAACTAGATCTTGACTTAAAATTCTCAAGTGAATATAGTCAGATGGCACATCAGATCAATGAGTTTTCTGAAAGAATCACGAAAACATTAAATATATCTGATGACACACATCAAACTAAAGAGCTTTCAGCTTCAATGTCAGAGCTTTCGAAACAGATAGAGTCACAAGCACTTGAAGTTCAAAACTCCATTGATAAATCTATCCAAACATTGAAAGAGACAACCCAAAATAGCCTTGAAAGTAAAGCACTCTCTACAGATGCACAACTAAGCATTAATGATGCTAGTCAAATCTTAGAGCAGACACAAAATGATTTGGAATCATTACATCAAAACATCAACGATAAAAATATGGCAGAACATGACATCAATGAAAATCTACAACAACTTTCACATCAATCAGAAGAGGTAAAAGGAATTTTAAGCATTATTAGTGATATCGCAGACCAAACTAACCTTTTAGCACTCAACGCCGCAATTGAAGCAGCTCGTGCTGGTGAGCATGGACGAGGTTTTGCCGTAGTTGCTGATGAAGTACGAAAACTAGCCGAGCGAACACAAAAATCTTTAGCAGACATCAACACAACCATCAGCGTTATTGTGCAGGGTATCAACAATGTAAGCGGACAAATGCAAAACGGGATGAAAGAATTTGAACAAATCGTACAAACTGCAGAAAATGCAAACAATAATATCGCACAAAGTATTGGCTATATAGGTAAAGCTTCAGATATCAGTACACAAAGTGCTCATAGATCATCAGATACAGAGAAAAGTATTAAAAGTGTTGAAACGCTTATAACTCATGCCAAAGAGACTTCACAAAAAAATAGTGAAAATATCGCTTACTTATCTACTCTAAGTAGCGATGTCTCATTAAGCGTTACAAACCTTGAAGAAAAAATGCTAAATATTTAAAAACAGAGATGTTGATGAACATACCATCTAGCAATTTCAAGTGAAGAGAGTGATTTCTCTCTAAGTTGTGGAGGAAGTGAACTAAGGCGGAGTTTGCTTCCTACGATAGAACTAACAATGTACAAAAACAAAACTACACCAATAGCCATTATCCAATCATAAATAAAACCTACATACAATCCAACCACAACTGGTAAAATCACTAAGCCAAAAAATACTCCATATACAAGAGCTTTACACTTAAAACCCTCTATCACCGGAGTCATGTTGACCTCATCTTCGTTTTTAAAAAATTTCATTTTAAATTGGTAAAACTCAAAGGTGCATCTATATCCATCTCTTTAACAGCAGCGATGCATGTTTGTAAATCATTTATAGATTTTCCAACTACCCTTATCTCTTCTCCACGAATTTGAGCTTGAACTTTGAGCTTTTGGTCTTTGATGCCTTTTATAATTTTTTTAGCATCATCTTTGCTTATTACATCCACAATAGATAAAACTATCTTTGTGTTTCCGCCACCTACTTGGGTGCGACTATCTTCATTTATAGATTTTGAAGGAATACCTCTTTTGATAGCTCGTGCAATCACAATATCCATGATAGCTTCTGCTTTTGCATCACTAACTGAAACCAAAGTGATACTTTTACCCTCTTCACTATAATTTATTTCAGCTTTCACACCTTTAAAATCATAACGATTCCCAACCTCTTTTTTAGCTTGTTCTATCGCATTTTTCATCTCTTGTGCATCAAGCTCTGCTGTTATATCAAAACTGTGTTCTTTTGCCATTTTATTGTTTCCTTTCTTATATGCCTTCGCTGGTGCCTTTGGCACATCAGCTTTGGTTCCAAATCTAAAAACTTGGGTTAAATCCACCACCAAACATATCATCCCCACCACTTGCAAATGACGGGTCAACATATCCGTGTTGTACACTTTTACTTCTTAGCATCATTATATCATTTTTCGGGTCGATTCCCTGAGGACATGCAAGTGTACACTCTCCACAAAGGGTGCAATCCCAAACACCTTTCTCCTGAACCGCATCAATTTTCTCTTTTTCATCTTCACATCGAGCATCACTCACATATCGATAATTTTTTGTCATCGCAAATGGTCCTAAAAATGCTCCATCAACTTCCAAAACAGGACATGAACTAAAACAACTAGCACACAAGATGCAGTCACTTTGAAGTTCAACTCTCTTCTCTTGGTCAATACTCATGTTATCTTTCCCAGAAACACCACTTTGCCAACCTATCACTCTTTTTAGTGTCTCTTGGGCTTTGTTATGGTCAACAACCAAATCTTTTAAAATTTCTGTATACCTCAACGGTTCAACTACATCACCCTCTTGAACTTTATATCCACATGCCAACTTCTCTTTTCCATTTACCCGAACTGAACAACTTCCACACACTTCACTTTTACATCCGCTACTAAAGGTAAGCGTTGGGTCTATTTTAGTTTTTATGTAAGTTAGTGCATTTAAAAGTGTGATATCCCCATCAGGTAACTCATAATCAACCATAACAGCGTTTTCAGGTTCACGATGTTTGCAAAATCTCTGTATTTTAATTTTCACGATAATGTGCCCCCATACTCTCTTTTCTCTCTAATGCACTTTGAACTACAATTTTTGAAAGCTCTATTGAATTTCTAAACTTTATAAGCTCTGTTAAGTTTGTATTGTAAACTCTACTTCTATCTCCCAAACCCATAAAGTCAAGCTCTTTTTCCATTTTTAAAATTAATGACTGGGCTGATAATAGAGATTTTTCATCTCTAACTATCCCAACATTTTTATACAACTCTTTTCCTAACTCTTCTCTTTTTTCATAAAAATTTATCTCATTTGCTAAGTCATAAATCTCTTCTATATCATACATGGCTACTTCTACATCTTGATAATCTACGCTTTGTGAATATTTTACAGCACTCATCCCTGCTAGTCTTCCAAAAGAGACAATTTCCAAAAGTGAATTTCCACCCAATCTATTTGCCCCATGCACACCCGATTGGGCACACTCTCCAACCGCAAACAAACCATCAACAGAACTCATCATGTTCTCATCCACAGAAATTCCACCCATGCTGTAATGTGCAACAGGGGAAATTGGGATAAGCTCAGTTACTGGGTCAACACCCTCATAAGTGATGGAAAGTTTTCGCTCTTGTGGGATATTCTCATCGATAAACGCTTCTCCAAAATGCCTGATATCTAAAAAGACTTCATTGCCCTCTTGCAACTGAGCATAAATTGCACGGCTTACCTTATCTCTTGGAGCCAACTCATCGGTAAATCGTTCACCTTTTTGGTTTATAAGATACCCACCTGCCCCTCTGGCACTCTCACTTATCAAAATTCCTGATTTTTTAAGCCCTGTGGGGTGAAACTGGACAAACTCCATATTGCTTAACTTCGCTCCAGCTTTGGATGCAAGAGCAATTCCATCTCCAGTTGATTGGTTTGTGTTAGTTGTAAATCCATAATATAATGCACTATATCCACCCGTTGCAACGATAACTGTTTTTGCTTTGTAAAATTCTACTTCTGTTTTGTGGATATCAAGAACACTTACCCCTTTGATAACATTATCTTCAAGCGAAAAATCTAATAAAAATTTCTCATTTAAAAACTCAATATCCTCTTTCAAACATTGGTCATAAAGTGTATGTAAAATTTTCAAACCTGTAAAGTCCTGAGCATAACAAGCTCTTTGACTAGAAGCTCCACCAAGACGGCGTTGGGCTATTTTATTATCTTCTGTTCTGCTGTATGGCATACCAATAGACTCTAGCCATTTTACAGTATTGGGTGCATCTTCACACATTTTTGAAATCATCTTTTTTGAGCCAACTTCACCTGAAGCTTTTAGCGTATCTTCTATATGCATCAAGATAGAATCATCTTCTACATTTGCCAAAGCTGCATTTATGCCACCTTGTGCCATGGAAGTTTGACTCCTTGTTGGATACCCCTCACAAATAACGGCTACTTTTACACCCTCTTTTTGAGCCATCAAAGCAGCACTTAAGCCTGCTCCACCTGCCCCTATAATTAAAACATCGTACATATATTTTATCCCCTCTAACTTGTTTCTATTTTAGCATAAATTAAAATAAAAATCTAAAACGACGATATTAGTTGTATACAGAACTAAAAAAGGATTAAAATGCTTTCAAAACTATCTATAAAGCACAAACTTTTAATGGTCACAGCCATTATCATCACAGTCGGACTTATCAATGTTATGATAAATATCTTTTCTGCAAATGAAAAAAGAAGCTCTCTAGAAAAATTAGAAACACTAACAACACTCTCTGCAAAAATTGCACTGCTTGTACATGAGACACAAAAAGAGAGAGGTGCAACTGCTGGATATGTTGGTTCACATGGAGTAAAATTTACCCAAAAACTACCAAATCAGAGAAAAAACAGTGATGCAAGGCAAAAAGAGTATTATGATTATCTTGCATCAGTTTCAGTAGAGGATATATCAGCACAAATAAAAGAAGATATCAAAAACCTAGATACATTTCTTAAAAAACTCCCCTCTATCAGAAGTCAAGTTGATGGATTAAACATACCACTTAAAGAGGCGATTTCATTTTATACCAACATGAATGCTGCAATGCTTGTCATCGTTCCAGAGACTGCAAAAATCAGTCCAAACAAAGAGTTAGCCAACCTTCTAAGCTCTTACGCAAACTTTTTAAAATCAAAAGAGCGTGCAGGAGTTGAAAGAGCTGTGCTCTCAGGGGCATTTGCAAGTGGTTCGTTTGGACCAGGAGTATTAAACAAAGTAATCTCCTTGATTGCTGAACAAGATCGATATCTAGATGCTTTTTTAGCAACTGCCCCAGAAGATATTAAGACATTTTATAAGACTACCTATAAGGGTCAAGTCATTGATGAAGTACTTAGAATGAGAGCAAAAGCATTAAATAGTGACTTTACTGTAGATTCTGTTTATTGGTTTGAAACGATTACTAAAAAGATAAATATTTTAAAATCTATAGATGATTTTATCTCAAAAAGTGCTTTTACTGAGACAGCCATATTAAAAAATGAAGCTTCATCTGAGATGATGAAAAATGTAGGTAGCAGCCTATTACTTGTACTATTGTTATCACTTTTCATCCATTTCATTGCACAAAGTATTATCAAGAATGTCAACTCTATCAAAATTCAACTAGATGATTTATCAATAAATATGAATCTTTCTCAAAAAATCAAAACTACATCAGAGGGTGAATTAAAAGATATTGCTGATGCAATTAATCATTTGGTAAATGTTTTTAAAGAAACTATCGAAGATACCAAACAAAACTCTATACAGACGATGCAAGAGAGTCATGCACTTGAAGATACAGCACAAAAGTTAGCAGTCAATATCAACAAAGCTGAAACACTCTTTAATGCTGCAAATCATTTAATACAAGATATTGGTAAAAACCTTGACACTACTGAAGAGCAAGTGATATCCACAACTGAGGACTTGGATAATACTCAGAAAACACTTGATAAATTTGCAATTTCACTTCAAAATGTAGTAGAAAAGATCAACTCTTCAAATGAGAGACAAGATGGACTAACACACCAAATGGTAGATTTAAATGCACAGGCAACACAGATAAAAGATATCATATCTATCATAGGAGATATTGCAGACCAAACCAACCTTTTAGCACTAAATGCCGCTATCGAAGCAGCACGTGCAGGAGAGCATGGTCGTGGATTTGCAGTAGTTGCGGATGAAGTAAGACAACTTGCAGAGCGTACTCAAAAATCCCTCTCAGAGATAAATCTCAATGTCAATATCATCACTCAAAATATCGACCAAATTAGTCATGGGATTGAACATAATGCAAGTGAGTTTACAGAAATTTCTAATGATGCTGATGAGTTGATTGTCAGTGCAAATGGAACGGTAGAAAGATTGGGTAAAAGTGTTGAAGTCTCCTCTATTGCTGTCAATAAAACAACCTATACTGCACAAAAGACAAAAGAGCTTATTCAAAAAATGAATGAAATTGTAAAAGCGACACAGGAAAACAAAGTTTCGGGAGAACATGTCAATAGAGTCTCCCAAACTTTAGCACAAAAATCAGATGACCTTAATAAAACACTAGAGAAGTTTAGGACATAAAAAATGTTAAAAGATAAAGCT
>JAOZKZ010000100.1 GCA_029935075.1 Campylobacterales bacterium | reverse complement strand
CAATTTTATATCCTGCATATTCTAATATCTCTTTAAGATATTCTGCTGATATAAAGTCGTCTTCAACGATAAGTATTTTTATCTCTTCATTTGCCATGTTGAACCTACTTAGAAGTAATTATTTAAATTAAAGATTTCTTTATTTTAACCTTATTTTAAATAAAAATCAAGTTATTCCTTAATTATGTCATCTAGATTTTTTCTCTTGTTACTATATTGCTATGTTTTATAAAAGAGTGAGAATAGAAATAAAACTATCTTAAGTTTGAACTGTTTTGGGTGGTATATCGGCTTTTTTCAATTTTTCTTTAATGAAAATTACAAAATATAGCAAATTTTAAAAAAATAAAAAGAAATATATTTAATTAATATAGTTAATATATGAAATATATTAAATTAATATAAAAAAATGAAATTATTATGGGACGAAGGGGGTCTACAATACAAATGTCAAAATAAATTTTTAGGAGAACATTATGAAAAAGTTATTACATTTATCTCTGATTACAGCGGCGGCTTTGTATTTTGGAGCTTGTGGTGGTAGTACGGATGTCGTATTTGTAGAAGAGACTGCTACAGGTACTGGAACGGGCGTTGGCTTGGCAACCAAAGTTGGTATGGAAGGTGTTGTTGAGGGGACAGGTGTTGTTGTAGCGACAGTTGTTGAACCTGATACTTCAGGTGATGATGGAAGTGCTGATGATTCTGCAGATGCTATAAAGGTGGAGAGAGGTACATTGTGTAGCTCAGGTTGTCCAGAATATAAGAACCTATTTTTCCCAGCCAATAATGGTGCGACAGGTATAGAGCTATTTCAATATGATTTAGAAGATAGAGCTCTAAAAAATCCTATCAATATAGCAGCTGGAGGTGCTAGTTCAAATCCAGCAGGAATGATAGAAGTGGATGGAAAAATCTATTTTTCAGCAAATGATGGTGTCAATGGTCGAGAGCTTTGGGTTTATGATGGAGCGACAGGAATTGCTAGAATTTGGAATGTCAATGTCAGTCCAGCAGCTGGTTCAAATCCGACATTTTTAACCCATATAGCTGGTAAGATTTATTTTTCTGCAGATGCTGGAAATGGTGAGGGAAGAGAGCTTTTCTACTATGATATTGCTAACAATAGACATGTTATGGTAACAAATCATATTCTTCAAACACTTAGACCTGGAGGTGCGGGATCAAATCCGACAAATTTTGTTGTACAAGATGGGGCACTCTATTATTCAGCCAATTCTGGAAATGGATTACAGCGTGAACTCTATAGGTATGATTCTGTTGTTGATAAAGATACTGGCCCGCAAATGGTGGCAAATGTCACTTGGTTTAATTCAAATCCAGTATTTTTAACCGATGTAGGTGGAAAAATCTATTTTACAGCCACTTCACCTGTTATTGGTAGGGAGCTGTATGTTTATGATAGAAATACCAATACATCGAGTTTGGTTCGTGATATCAATCCTGGTGCAGCAAACTCAAATCCTACATTTATGACAGCAATAGACGGAAAGATTTTCTTTTCTGCAAATGATGGTCATTTAGCGATAGGAGCTAATAGAGAGCTTATGATGTATGACACAACAATGGATTACATGACGACAGTTGCTGATATCAGTTTAGTTTTTGGATCTAATCCACAGTACATAACTTACATGGATGGAGATTTATACTTTTCAGGATTTAGAGCTTTATCATTAAATGGTAGTGGTGGTGTAGATTATACAGGTATTGAGTTGTGGAAATATAACCTTGCATCAGAAGAGGCTTCATTGGTTGATAATATCTCTCAAGGTGCATTTCAAGACTCAGCTCCATTTTGGATTACTGAAGCAAATGGAATGCTCTATTTTGGTGCATTTACACCATTAAATGGACGAGAGTTATGGAAAAGTGATGGTGAAAATCCAAGTGTTCCGTTAGGTAATTTTAGAGGGGGAGCTGCTAGTTTCCTTCCTGGTGCTGGGTATAATTGGCCTGCTACAGGTATCTTAAAAACTACTTGGTAGAGCGTATTTAAATTGTCATAGCATTTGCTGTGACAATTTATAAAATTAAAAACATATGTTCAAAGTCAGACTTGAAAAAGTCTATTTTGAAAATATTTTATAAGGAGATTATTATGAAAAAGAGACTTTATTTATCTTTTGTTTTTACAGCATTGATTACTTTTATGATGCAAGGGTGTGGTAATAGTAGTGAACCGATAGGCTTAGTAGATGGTGATGGCTCAGGTTCTGGTATAGGAACAGGTCTGAGTGGGGATGGAACTGGTGGAGATGGCAATGGTAGTGATGACTCTAATGGAAGTGATTCAGGGTCAGGGGATGACTTTCATGCCAAAAGTCTTTTCTTTGTTGGAGATGAAGGTTCAGGTGCAGGGGTGGAGATATACAGATATGATATAGATACCCAAAGTATTATCAGTCGTATAGAGATTATAGGTGGAGTTGAGGGGTCTAAACCTTTATACATGACACAGATGAATGGTTCACTCTATTTTGCTGCAAATGATACTCAAAATGGTCGAGAGCTTTGGAGTTACAGCTCTATTACCAATCAGGCTAAGATATACAATATCAATACTGCCCAATATGCTGGTTCAGTACCAATGTGGCTTACCAAGGTCAATGGAAAGCTCTATTTTTCAGCAGATGATGGATTGGGAAATGGTCGTGAACTTTTTAGTTATAACCCTGCCACGAATCGTGTAGAAATGGTAGTTGATTTTCGTCAAGGAAGTCTAGGTTCTGATCCCCAGTTTCTTACGGCGGTAAACAATATGCTCTATTTTTCAGCAGATAAGGGAGATGGTAAGGGACGAGAACTCTATCGATACAATACAAGTTTGGACTCGTTTGTGAGAGTTTCTGATGTAAATACAAACTCAGGTGCAAGTTCTTCTCCAGTAGCATTTTTTGCAGAAGTTAATGGTATCGTCTATTTTTCGGCAGACAATGGCACAATAGGTATTGAATTATGGCAGTATAACTTGACAAGTGGCGAGCAGTTACTCGTAAGTGATATCAATTTAGGAGCATCGGGATCTAATCCAAAGTTCTTAAAAGAAGTTGATGGCGTACTATACTTTTTAGCTGATGATGGAAATAAAGGTAGAGAGCTTTGGCAGTATGATACACAAAACTTGGAGATTTCTTTGATAAAAGATATCAATACTGGAGCTGGAAGTTCGACTCCTAGATTTCTTGCTGAGAAAGATGGTGTCATATATCTAAGTGCAAATGATAGCGTACATGGAAGTGAGCTTTGGAAATTTGATACCGCGAGTGGAGCGGTGACAATGCTTGATGATATTTATACAGGATTTATGAGTTCAGACCCTAGTGATATCACTGTGGCAAATGGATTGTTATATTTTAGTGCTACAAATGGTAGTGATGGGCGAGAACTTTGGGTAAGTGACGGTATTAGCCCAAGTACTATGGTTGGTGACTTTAATCCAAATGGAGACTTTTTCCCCTATTTGAGTGGGTATATGATTAAGACTCCTTTTTAGGTTCTAATACCTTTTATTGGTATGTACCAATAAATCCTTTGGACTAAGCCCTTCTAAAAGGCTTCGGATATTTCTAAGAGAGAAAAGTTTTAACTTCTCGCTTTTCTCTTTTTTAAGTTCATTTGAAAACTTATTTTTAGAAAATACAACAAAAGTATCTATATCTAATTCTGCTTTTTTGCAATCTTCTTTTAATTTGGTCAACTCATTTTTACCTGCTTTTGCTTTGGAGTATTTACATAAACCTGCAACTATTTTTCCTGATTTTGTTTTTGCCAAGATATCTATCTTAATATTTTTATCCCAATACGAACCAATTTTTTCAATGGGGTCTTCAACAAAACTATTTTTTACAAGCTCCATGGTAAGTTGTTGCAATATATGGTCAGAAAAACCTTGTTGCATATGTTCCCACTTACCCTTTACTTCTTTATACTCACCCTCTTTGATACCCTTATAATATGGCGAAATAGCAGAAAACCAAAACCTCATAAAAGGCTGTGTAAAAAGAAGTTTTTCAGATACTTCAACATCATCTATTGGTTTTTCTATAGATTTTTCAACTATGAGTAATCCATTGTCAACAAGAAAATCAATAGAGTTTTCTCCCACATTTCTCCCAACATTTGCTTTTTTAAATGCAGAGTGTTCTCTCCTATCTCCCGTTGAAATAGCTGAAAGCAGAAGATGATGTATGTTGTTACTTTTTGTGATAGTTGTGATATCCCCATGGATATATCTATAGTTTTTCAAGATTTTCTTTTCTATCAAAAAATCCATAGATTTTGACATATTTACTTCCCAACCCATCCCGCCAAAAACAGCAAAGTATTCTATAGCTTTGTCTAAATCAGTAACATTGTTTTGAAAACAAAAAGAGCGAAATTGTTGTAGAAGTGTTGGGTTTTTTGACATGAGTGTTGCCTTGGCTTGGTTTTGGGAGATTATAGCTTGTTACATCTATAAAGTTCCATGATTTAAATCACTTTTCCATTTCGGATGATGAAAATGCAAGCGATGGTCACAAGATGTAGAAACTATAGATGTGTCAAATGTTATCGTACCGATGTCTTGCCAATCTTTTTTACCATCAGTATTTTTATTAGCTACAAAAATATTAAAAATAAGTTTTTTTCCTTTAGCTATTCGTAATTCATCACGAAAATCCTCAGCATCAACGCTTTGCCCTTTTTGTGCTTCTATTTTCATCCATTTAGGTGTGATGATATTGTCTTTATCTTTTTCTCCTAAATAAGAGACTTCATAGAGTTGTCTAATTTTAGGATTTATATCTGCTTTGCCAAAAGCACTAGCTACTTTTAATGCGTATAATAAATTTTTGACAACCGCACTAGTCGTCGTAACATCAGGTTCATTTGTTAAACTTACATCTGTGTAATGTTTAGCATCAGTTCCTCCCAAATCATCTATAAGAAAAAAATTTGCTGTTGTTTCTTGATTTAATTTTTGAGTTTCCATAGTTGGAAAAAGTTTACCAGCCAATCCAAATGCTCGTAAATCTCCACTACGAGTGTTTGACAATGCCGATGACGCTCTAGCAATTATCAAAGCTTTGCTTCCTTTTTTAAAATAGCCACTATATCTACTTTCACTATGAATTTCCCAAACACCTTTGAGACAAATTCCATTGGGATGTGCCAACTTATTAAATGGTTCTAAGACGTCTGAATGGTCATTTAAAGTTCTTTTAGAGTCTTCGAGGATGATATCTTTCCCCCATGAAAAGAGTTTGAAAAATGATACTTTGTCTTGTGGTAAAGTAGTAAGTGGGTCTGAAGTGACTTGATTCCAAACATCTTGGAAACTATGTGTTGTTAGTGTTTGACTGTTTTCATCTATGTTTATATCCATAGCTTTTGTGCATCCGTTTAACCAAAATATAATGAGTATCAGTATTATCCGTTTCATAAGTGCTCCTCTTATATTATACAATACTAAAAACAACTAAGTCTCAAATTCCAAAGAATTAATTTTAAAATATTACATTTTATTAAGTATAAATTAAATAATAACTATGTAGAATAGTAATCAAACCCAAATTCTTGATTTTATTCTCTATTGTATAATTTGGGTTCAAATTTAAAAAAAAGGATAAGATTTTGAAAAAAATTATTTTTAGTTTAGCAGTAGTTCTTGCGTCGGTAACAGTTGTAAATGCGAGCTCTTTATTGGATGGTGCTATGTCAAAAGCGACAGATGTAGTTAAAGAAAAAGCAACAGAAAAAGCTACGGATATGGCAAAAGACCAAGCAAAAAAATCATTAACAGATGGTTCTATGAAAGATAAAGCGATTGAAAAAGCAACAGAAGTTGCAGATGAGCATACTGGTGGAAAAGCTTCACAAGCTCTTGAAGCAGTAAAATCTTTTAAAAAATAGTCAAACTTCATTGCATCATGGCTCTCATGGTGCAATAACTCACTTCCAATTTATAGACCATACTTCTCTTATATAAACAATCCTCTACATTGTCTTGAAAATGTTATAATTACACAAGGAGAACAACATGGCAACAGTCACTTCATACGGAGCAGCACAGATGGTAACGGGTTCATGCCACCTACTGGAAATTGGCAATATACACATCTTGATAGATTGTGGGATGTTTCAGGGAAATGCTGACCATAAAAATATTGAACCATTTGGTTTTAATCCAAAAGATATTGATTTTTTGATTTTAACCCATGGACATTTAGACCATATAGGTCGTGTTCCAAAACTTGTAAAAGAGGGTTTTAATGGCATTATTGTGGCTACAAAAGCAACAATTGATATCGCTTCTATCATGCTTTTAGATGCGGCAAAGATACAAAATGAGGAGTATAAAACTCTTTATAAAAAAGCAAAAAGACGAGGGGCAGAAGCTACTGTCTCCGAGCCTTTGTATGACTTAGATGATGTATCAGATACTTTTAAAAGACGAAGAAAACCAGCCTATTATAATAAAAAAATCAAATTAACTGATACTATTTTTGTGACTTTTAAAGAGGCGGGGCATATCTTGGGGGCGGCTTTTATAGAGGTTGATTATCACGATGAGGGGATGCAAAAAAGGGTGGTTTTTTCTGGAGACATTGGAAACAAAGAACGAATTGTTATAGATGGACTTGTGTATGGCACGAAAACAAATGTCCTTTTTGTAGAGTCAACTTATGGTGATAGAGTTCATAGAGATTTGGATGAGAGTATCGCTGAGTTTAGAGATGCCGTGATAGAGACTACAAAAAGAGGGGGCAATGTGATGATTCCCTCATTTGCATTAGAGCGGACACAAGAGATTTTAATCCTTTTAAAACAGATGTTTGAAGAAGGATTACTTGAGGCTTGTAAAGTTTTTCTAGATAGTCCATTGGCGATAAAAGCAACCAATCTATATAAACAGCATCCAAAACTTTTAAATGAAGAACATGAAATAAACTCTATTTTAGGAAATAATCCTTTTGCCTTTGATATCTTAAAACTTACCCAAACACCTTCACAATCAATCTCTATAAACGCTGTCAAAAGAAGAGCTATTATCATCGCAGGGTCTGGTATGTGTACAGGTGGGCGAATTTTACACCATTTTAAACATAGACTTTGGGATGAAAAAAATTCACTTATCTTTGTTGGTTATCAAGTGGGTGGAACACTAGGTCGAAAAATAGTAGATGGAGCAGAGTTTGTCTATGTTCGTGGAGAAAAAATAGCAGTAAAAGCAAAAATTTATACTATCAATGGTTTTTCAGCACATGGAGATAGGGAGGATATTATAGATTGGATAGAACATTTTGAGGGTTTGGAAAATATCTATCTTATTCATGGAGAAGAGGATAAAGCCAAGATATTTAGAGAAACAATAATTGAGAGGTTACATATCAAAACCCATGTCGTAAAAGAGCGAGAGCATATTCATATATAAATTTTGTATAATTAAGCAGTAAATAAAGGAGTTAACATGCAACAATACAGCAGCTTAAAAGCCCACTATAAATTTACAGACGAAGAAGCTCAAATATTAAAAGATTTACAGCCGAGAATGGAAAAACTTGCAGATCAATTTATAGATGAGTTTTATGATTATATTTGGGGATTTGGAAAAACGGCTCAATTTTTGAAAAACAAAGATATTATTGCTCATCATCGTAAAAAAATAAAAGAGTG
>JAOZKZ010000016.1:4584-22651 GCA_029935075.1 Campylobacterales bacterium | reverse complement strand
GAGAGTCCTAAAAGCGTTCGGTCTTTAAGAGGTAAATCTGGAACCATGACCGCTGCAAGATATTTTCCTGCAAATGCTAAAAAAGTCAATAAACCTGCAAGAATCCAAAAATTTCTGTTTGTAAAATCAATAATGCTCAAATCGATAGAGAGTCCCACATAAACAAAAAAGATTGGGGAGAAGAGGTAAATGATAGGATGCATCCGCTCCCTTAAATGTTCTAAAAAATCATGGTCATCTTCAGTTGGATGTAAAAAAGAGGCAAAAGGGATAATAAATCTTCTTGAAAAAGCGATACCTGCGGCAAAAGATCCGAGAATTTCTGGGATTCCTAAAAGCGAAGCAATATAAGAAAAAAGAAGAATTAAAGAGATAATGAAACTAGGTATAAAACCGTGCACTCTTCGTTTCATTGCGAGAAATCTCATCAATTTCGCAACCCCTTTGGCAATTATAGGAGTTAGGACAAAAAAGATTACAATAAATGCAAATATTTTCAAAGTATGGGTTAGGGTAACCTCTCCTGTGGAGACAAAATCATAAACAAAAACTAAAAACAGAATTCCCAAAAGGTCATCTAAGACAGCAGCACCCAAAACGATTTGAGCATTTTTACCATTTGATATGCCAATATCTTTAAGTACACGCATAGTAATACCGATACTTGTGGCGGTAAGTGTACCTCCGATAAAAAGTGAAACAGCTAATGAAAAATCAAAGAGTAAATAGGAGGCAAAAAAACCAAAAGTAAAAGGGATTATTGCTCCGCCAATAGCTAAAATAAATGATTTTTTTCTTACATTTTGTAGTTTACTGATATCCGTCTCAAAACCAATCTCAAAAAGCAGTAGCATGATTCCAATCTCAGCTAAAACTTTGAGCAAGTCGCCACTCACAGAGAGGTCTATCAAAGCAAAACCACTAAGTCCAAGAATCAATCCTGCAAATATTTCGCCAAGAACCGCTACCATACCTAGATAGGCAAATAGCTCGCCAAAAATTCTAGCAAAAACAAAAACTAAAAGAAGTGCTAAAAAGAAACTATGTGAATCCATAATTCTAATTATAGCGTAATATTACTCCCCGAAAATAATAATTTCGTATACATTTCTCTTTGTTACTAAAGATTTTTGAGGAGGTACAACCCCTTGATGTTTGTATTTTGCAAGCTCAAATTTTAAATCATCAATCTCATTTTCAAACTCATCGATTTTATCTTTAAATTGTAAGATGATATCCACACCTGCCAAATTTACCCCAAGATCTCGAGTTAAACGAAGTATCATGTTGATTCTATCGATATTTCTTTGAGAATACAGACGCATTTTTCCACCCGTTCGTGATGGTGTTACAAGCCCCTCTCTCTCATATTGACGAAGCGTTTGCGGATGTATGTTTAACGCTTTTGCTACAACACTTATAAGGTATACTGGTTCATCATATCCATGCATCATATTACTCCGGTAATTTTTCTTTCATCATCTCTACTAGATCTTCATCTAACTCATCAATTTTTGGTAATTGAACAATGAGTCTTAGATACAAATCACCCATCTCTTTAGTTTTTCTATCCGTAATACCCTGCTCTTTCACACGAAGTTTTTGACCACTTCTTATCCCTGCTGGAACTTTAATAGTAATCTCTTTATGCAAAGTGGGAACTGTAATTTTATCTCCAAAAAGTGCAGTTTTCAGGCTAACATTAACCTCTTTTGTCAAGTCATTTCCATCTCTATCATATTCAGGACTAGAACTTACTGCAACTTTTAGATACAAATCTCCAACATTTGAACCATTTTGCTGCCCTTTTCCTTTGACACGGAGTTTCTCTCCATTTTTAATTCCTGCTGGAATTTTGATATCAAAACTTTGACCATTATAATTTACCGCATGTTTACCACCAAGTGCTGCGGTGTTAAAAGCGATTGTGATTCTAGCTTCTGTGTCAAGTTCAGGTTCAGCGAATCCACCAAATCCTCCTCCACCAAAATTAAAACCACCAGCTCCACCGCCAAATCCGCCACCGCCACCACCAAACATACTTCTCAAAATCTCATCCAGATCCCCCGACCCTTGATGACCACCTGCAAAATCATGGAAGCTTTGTCCACCAAACATACTATCACCAACTTGGTCATATTGTTGTTTCTTCTCTTTATCACTCAAAATCTCATAAGCTGCATTTATCTCTTTGAACTTCTCTTCAGCCTCTGGTGCTTTATTGATATCAGGATGGTACTTCCTTGCTAACTTTCTATAAGCCTTTTTTATCTCATCTGCTGATGCACTCTCACTAACATTTAGTGTCTCATATAAACTTTTACTCAAATTCTCTCTCCGATTAATATTTATAAACATTCTAGCATAAAACTTTAGTCTATGTCAATCAAGGTTTAAACTATTAATTAAATCTAAAGTCTTAATTCAATATTTGGAACTTTTGTTATAATAGTAGGATGTTAACTGATTTTCGTGAAGATATTGTAATGGGTAGTGCTTGTTTTTTTAGAAGATTTGCATCCTTGATTGTTCTTGCATGTATTGGCTCGTACCTTTACTATGCAGACTTGTTCTTCTCTGCCGCAATATTAATTCTTGGTTTTTTATATCTTGTTTTAAGTTATAAATTTTATGTTAAAAACATCAATGCAAGTCGTGATGTTTTACTTGATATTCTTGAAAAAAAAGGTCGTAAAGAGCTTAACATTGAAAAGGATGCAGAGTCAATTAAACTTTTCAATAAAGACTCAACATGTGAACTTCCTGCACATCCTGCAAATGCAAAAGAGTTTACACTTACCATACTTTATCTCGGACGTGAACATTTAACGATATATTCTAGTTGTCCAAAATCTCATATTTTTACAATTCATAAGAAAAAAGCCCCAGGGGATTTCAAAAAAAAAGCGGTAGAAGCTTGTGGGGAAAGTCGAGAATATTACTATTCATACATTCAAAGTGTGCATTTTAAAAAAGATATTATCATTATCCTAAATTCAGGGCAAGAAATTCCTATACCCGCTGCTAAAAAACCTGCAAAATCAACGGTAGTAAAAATTAGAAATTTATTGAGAAAAACTGAGCATAATTGGGTCGAGCATTCAAATGGTAGCCACTCTAGAGGTAGTCATCATAGAAAAAATTATGATTAACCAACTGTTTACCTCCAAAGATTAGAATAAGAGATATTTTTATAAAAAGGAATTTATTTTGAAAAAAATTATTTTAGTATTACTATTTTTAACAGCATCACTCTTTGCAAAAAGTACACTTTTTTCTGATGCACCCGCTGCAAAAAGGGTAGCACCATCAAACAAAGAGGTTATTCTCTCCTATTACGACTCTATAAAAGAGGTTAAGAAAGCCGTTGTAAATATCTCCACATCAAAAAAGATAAAAGTCTCACGAGAGCTTGAACAGTTTATGGAGCATCCACTTTTTCGTCAATTTTTTGGCGATAACATGCCTAAACAAAATAGACAAGGAAGAAAACGAGCACACTCTTTAGGTTCAGGTGTTATCGTTACTCAAAATGGTTATATTTTAACCAACAACCATGTAGTAGCAGACGCAGATGAGATATTTGTCACTATCAATGGAAATGATGAAGAGTATAAAGCAAAGCTAATAGGAACAGATCCAAAAACTGATATCGCGGTCATAAAGATTAAAGGCAAAAACTTTACAACAGCTTCATTTGCTGACTCATCATTTGTTAAAGAGGGAGATATCGTTTTTGCCCTTGGAAATCCTTTTGGTGTGGGAAGCTCAGTTACTCAGGGAATCGTTTCAGCACTTAATAAAAGTCATGTGGGGATTAATCAATATGAAAATTTCATACAAACCGATGCTTCTATAAACCCTGGAAACTCTGGTGGTGCTTTGGTTGATAGCAGAGGAGCACTTATCGGTATCAATAGTGCGATACTCTCACGAAGCGGAGGAAACAATGGTATAGGTTTTGCCATACCTTCAAATATGGCGAAAAATATCGCTACAAGACTTATCAATTTCGGAAAGATAGAGCGAGGATATCTAGGAGTTTCGATAAGCAACTTAACCAAAAGTCTTAAAAGTGTATATAAAAACAGCCATGGAGCAGTAATCGTAGATCTTGTCAAAGGAAATTCTGCTGATTTAGCAGGACTAGAGCGAGGAGATTTAATTTTAAGTATTGATGGCAAAGATATCCAAGGGGCAAATGAACTTAAAAACGTGGTTGCATCTTATCAGCCAAATACTACGATAGATGTAACTTATGAGAGAGCTAAAAAAGAGCATACCATCTCGTTTGTATTAGGAAATCAAGACACTATAACAGAAGGTAATGGAAACTTTATAAAAGGTCTGAAACTTACAAATCTTGACGATGCTCTAAGAGCAAAACTTCGTATCCCATCACATATCAGTGGTGTAATTGTATCGGGGGTTAAACTTGATTCAGATGCTGAAAAGTTTGGTTTTTTTGAGAATGATATCATCGTTCAAATTGAGGATTTAGAGGTCAATTTATTGAAAGATATCAAACAAATCTCTAAAAAGCTTGGTAGTGGTGCAAAAAGAGTTTATGTTAATAGAAATGGATATATCGTTATAATTGTGATAGAAAATTAAAGAGAGAGCAGATGATAAGAATACTGATGATTGAAGATGATGCAGAGTTAGCTGAAATACTGACAGAGTATTTAGAGCAGTTTGATATGAAAGTAACAAATATAGAAGATCCATTTTTAGGACTTTCAACGCTAAATACACAAGAGTTTGATCTGGTGATTTTAGATCTTACTCTTCCAGGGCTTGATGGCTTAGAAGTCTGTAGTGATATCAGAAAACGCTATGATATCCCTATCATCATCTCATCAGCTCGCCATGACATTACTGATAAAGTTGAGGCGTTAGAGCGTGGGGCAGATGATTATATGCCAAAACCTTATGATCCAAGAGAGCTTGAAGCGCGTATCAGAAGTCTTTTAAGAAGAGAAAAACATGAGTTTGATGCAGGGAAGGGTTCCACCAAAGCGGTCAAAAAAGATATCAAAATTGATGATGATAAATCTATTATAAGCTTCAAAGGAAAGGAACTTACCCTAACCAATGCAGAGTTTGGCATCTTAAAATATCTTCTTAAAAAAGAAGGAGGTGTAGTTTCACGCGAAGAGCTCATCTATAATGTTGAAGCCATTAGTGAAGAGAGCACAAACAAAAGTATCGATGTTATTATCGGAAGAATCAGACAGAAACTAGATGAAGTTCCAAAAGACCCAAAGTATATTCACTCCGTAAGGGGTATAGGATATAAGTTCACTCAATGAAAAAATCTTCGATATTTTTTAGTATCACTCTTATATTTTTTATCGCGGCCGTTGGTGTTGGTGTTGCATATCTTTACATGGTCAAATATGATAAACAAAAATATACCCAAGAGTTAAATGAACGCTACTCAATCGTAACTCGTGCAACACTTTATAGGCTATTAAGCCAACCAATCAATGAAGAGTTTGAAACAGAATTAAAAGTTTATAAAGTGAAGCTGATAAAAGATGGAGGGTATATCAAAGAGGTACTTCAAGAGGGAGAGGTCTTACAAAAAGTGAGCTCAAGGATAGGAAGTAGTAGTATCTACTTTCATAAAAAAAACAACTATCTTCTTATCGAATCACTCAATAAAAAAGCAATCTTACTCTCTGATCTAGCCTTTAGACCCTATCGTCAACAAATTCTCTATATCAAACTTATCTTTAGTGGTATCATCGCTCTTCTCTTAATACTCTATCTTTGGATTCTTAGGAAACTAAGACCAATCAAAAAAATCAAAATAGAGATTGACAAATTTGCAGCTGGAGATTTAGATATAAACTGCGAGATGGAGACCAATGATGAGATAGCAGAGGTGGGAAATGCATTCAATCATGCGGTGGGAGAAATTAAAAAATTGATGAACTCAAGACGGCTGTTTTTGAGAAATATCATGCATGAGCTAAAAACCCCTATCACAAAAGGTCGTATCAGTGCAGAGATGTTAGAGGAAGGAAAACAGAAGCAGAGGCTCATTTCAGTTTTTGAAAGATTAGAGAGCATGCTCAATGAATTTACAGCCATTGAACAGATATCAGTTGATGGAAGTCATTTGCAAAAGAGGGATTATAGGGTTATCGATATCATAGATGAAGCGATTGATATCTCTATGGCAGATATGAAAAATATAGAAGCTACGGTTGAAAATGATCTAAATATCGAGGTAGATTTCAAACTTTTTAGTATCGCTATAAAGAATATGATCGATAATGCTATCAAATATTCGCAAGACTCTCGTGCACATATCTTTGCCGATCAAAACTCCATTGACTTTTTAAGTAAAGGCAACAAACTCCCTCATGCCATATCTTACTATACTGAACCATTTACACAAGGAGAACACAATAACTCTAGTAGTTTTGGTTTAGGACTGTATATCGTGGATAGTATTGTTAACGCTCATAATATGAAATTATCCTATGAATATAAAAATGGATACAATATATTTAAGTTTAATCGAGTTTAGCCGATGGTACAAAAATAGGATAACATATTAAGATTAGGAGCATTTATGGTTGCAGAATTTTTTCCACTTTCAACTTTAAAATCACTCATATCGCATCATATCGCACTTATTGATAGATCTGATACTTTTAACACTCAAGAGTTTGCATTGATGTACTTGAAAATGGAAGATATTGATGATTTAGAGCTTAAAAAGAGTATTCAAATTGTATTTAGAGACTCTGATATCATTTTTGATGCAGGTGAAAACTACATCATTTTACTTCCAAAAACGAATTGGAATGGTGCTTATGAGTTGCTACATGGCTTACAAGAGTTTTTAAATCAAGAGCTTCAAGACTCTATCGTTACCTATCCAGATGACGGAGAAGAGGCAGAAGCACTTATCGATTCATTTACAAATGTTGTTCAAAAATATTATGATTGTGAGTTAGACCTTTAACAGATGCAAGCAGCTTTTCTTCTCTATATAGGAATCGGAGGTTTTTTCGGAGCAATTTCTCGATTTATAATCTCTTCTAGTGCAGGACAAGCTTTTGGAAACTATTTACCCTTTGGAACTTTAAGCGTCAATGTAATTGGTAGTTTTATCATAGGTATTTTAGCACTCTACTTTGAACAAAATATTGCACCTGAGTATAGAGCTCTTTTTATTACAGGATTTTTAGGTTCACTTACCACTTTTTCTGCATTTTCTCTTGAAACCACACTCATGATAGAGCAAAGCCACTATCTTAAAGCAGCTTCTCATATCTTTTTAAATGTTTTCTTGAGTGTTGGAGCTACGATACTTGCTATGGTACTTTATAAAAAATATATCTATTAATGTAAAAAGTGTCTCACTTCAGAAAAATATAGACTCATACCATGTTCATCAGATGCATCTATGATTTCTTGATCACGGATACTTCCACCAGGTTCAATTATCGCACTCACCCCTGCTCCTGCTGCTGCATCAATAGAGTCACGAAATGGGAAAAATGCTTCACTAGCCAAAACTGCACCAGTCACATCTAACCCACTCTGTTTTGCTTTTTTCAATGCACACTCCGCTGCATCAACACGACTTGTCATACCCATACCAATAGCAACCATAGAGCCATCTTTTACATAAACAACACAATTTGATTTTGTCAAAGATGCCACTTTATAAGCAATCTCTAGATCTTTCATCTGTGCATCATCTGCTTGAAGTTTACTAACTTGTTTTGCATCTTTCACTTCATCTTTACCCACTTTGTCACTATCTTGATAGACAAATCCACCATCAACATGTTTAAAGTCATGAGAATCATTTGCTAATGTTAGATACTCACTCTCTTGTGTAAAGATTTTAATTCGTTTTTTACTCTCAAACACTTTTAACGCATCTTCTGTCACTGATGCTGCAATAATTACTTCAGTGAAGATTTCATTAATCTTAGTTGCCAACTTTGCATCCAGCTCACCATTGATTGCAATTACACCACCAAAAGCTGATATAGGGTCACACCGAAGTGCTTCTAGATAACTATCGTAAAGATTTTCTTTGATTGCAAATCCACAAGGATTTGCATGCTTTATGATACTTACTGCCCGATCTTTTCCAAAAGCAGCTGCAATTTTTATCGCACCATTGATATCTGTCATGTTGTTAAAACTAGCTTCGCCTTTGAGTGCTTTGAAGTTCTTCGTAAAATAGTCATCAAACTGATAAAGAGCCCCTTTTTGATGAGGATTTTCTCCATATCTCGTATCAAATGCTTTTTCTCCAACAATAAACTGCTTAGCACCAAAACCACCATTAAAACGACTATTCATGTAGTTTGCAATCATCGCATCATAAGCGGCTGTATGCTCATACGCTTTGATCATCAGATTTCTTCTAAATTCAATGGTGTTTGTATCAGATTTCAGTCTTGACAAAACTTCATCATAATCAATAACATCAGTAACAATCATCACATCATTGAAGTTTTTAGCCGCACTTCTTACCATCGCAGGTCCACCGATATCAATGTTTTCAATAATCTCATCAAAATCATCAGTCTTATCAATGGTTGCTTTAAAAGGATAAAGATTGACACAAACTAGGTCGATCCCAACTATATTATGCTCTTTGGCAGTCTCCACATGTGCTGAAAGGTCACGACGATGTAAAATCCCACCATGTATAAAAGGATTAAGCGTCTTTACACGACCATCAAACATCTCAGGAAACTTAGTCACTTCACTAATCTCCAGAGCTTTAACACCCGCATCTGAAAGAAGCCTATAAGTACCTCCCGTTGAAACAATCTCAAATCCTAACAGCTCCAACGCTTTTGCAAACGCTACTATCCCACTCTTGTCACTTACACTTATCAATGCTCTCAATTTATTACCTTAAAAAAAATTTGTGATATTCTAGTATAAAGAGCCTAAAAGCACCTTTTCAATACCATCATTCTATATTATTTTATAGGAGTTTGCATGGATTTTTCACCTTGGGAGATAAAGTTTTACGATTTTATAGATAAGCTGCCGTTTGATTTGGCACTCTATCATCCTCATATGGTTCACTTTGCAGTGGCACTTCCTATCGTTGCATTTTTATTTCAATGGTTCTCTATTGCTAGCCCAGAAAAAGGGTATCAAGGTAGTTCAAATTTACTTTTTTATTTTGGGGTTATGTTTATTATTTTAGCTTTTATCACAGGTAAAGCTGCCGCTCCAGATGTAAAACCAACACTTAGTATCGCAGGTCAAGATCTTTTTGATACGCATAAAGAGATTGGAACTTATTTGACATTGGCTTTTATGATGTTGATGGTTCTTCAACTCTTCTCCTCAGCTATAAAAAAGGAGGGGATAAAATATCTTATCACTATCGTGATGATTGCCACATTTATAGCACTATTTTATGAGATTAAATCAGGACATGAGCTTGTGTATGAGTATGGTGCAGGTACTCAAATGCAGTATGAGAATAGATTTTAGTATAAGCACGATCACTTCACAATTCTTCTCTATAATTAGGTCAATTTAATTTAGGAGAAAATTATGAAAGTAAAAAATTTTATACTAGGAAGTCTTCTTGCGTTCTTTATAACAGGTTGTCAAGTGACGGCTGTTGACACGCTTTCACATGATAACAGACTGAGTGAATATGAGGTTACACTTGTGGCTTCCACAGCTTTAAGCTCATACATGAGCCCTACTTATTATCATACTTACGATGATGCCTACTATTATGATTATGATGATATTTTAGTAGAGAGTTATATCGGGGATGTTTCATTGGTTATTAATGATAATTTTTATGGATATGACCAAAGAAATCCCTATCGAGGAAACTTAGAAATCGTTAGTGATGATATGACTATTTATTTAGATGTTATTGATGATTATTATGTAGAGGTTACGCTTTATGACCATTATGATAGCTCATATGATAGACAATTTATAACCACATGGGCAGCACTTGGTTTTTAACAAAGATTGTTTTGTTATAATCTAACTAAGAAGATATAACGGGAGGTATGAGTGCGTAAATTAGCAATAATTTTAATCACACTACTACCTCTATATCTACACGCAGCAACTCTAAAAAAACTTGATTTTAAAACTGATGGAGCCTTTGACCCCTCAGAGCTCTATACTGCTTTAGGCATTCAGACTCCTACATGGTATGAATTTTGGAAAGAAAAAAGACCAAAAATCAATATAAAAATTATCCCATCCTTGAATGAATCTTTGGAGTATTTTTATAAATCAGAAGGTTTTTATCACGCATCAGTCAAAAAAGTTGAAACAAATAGTAGCGTTACATTTAAAATAGATGAGGGAAAAAGTATACATATCTCTTCAATTGAGATAGAGAGTGATACCGCTATTGATAATCTTATCAGCTACCAAAAAGGGGATAGGTTTCGTACTCTAGAATTTACAGAGATCAAAAAAGAGATCAAAAAAAGTCTTTTAGAAAATGGATACTGTAACTACATACTTGATGCAAAAGCTAGGATTGATATCGAAAAAGATAGTGTTGAGATTATCTATAAACTAAGTAAAAACAAACCTTGTAAATTTGGAAAAATAGAGATAAGTACCCCAAAAAATATAAAAGAAAAAATTGTACGCTCACGACTATTGTTTAAAGAGGGGGAGCGTTATAGTTTAGAAAAAGTAAACCGAACCTACAGCATGATATCTGGTCTTGAAGCATTTGATGGGATACAACTTGATTTTCACAAAGAGAGTGATACGATAGATACGGGAGTTTCACTAAGAGAAAAAGAGAAAAAAACGCGTATTGAATTTGGTATTGGTTATGAAACAAATATTGGTCCTCGTGGAATTCTCCGTTATGAAAAAAGAAATTTTATCGGGGATGCCAAAAAAATATCATTTGATTTTAAATACTCTGATAAAGAAAAGTTTGCAACAAACTCCATATACTGGCCTGCATTTTTAAAAGTACCTATAAAGGGCTATTACTATCTTGATCTAAAAAATGATTTTACCTACTCTGAAATAGAGTTTGATAACTTTAGAGAGCGAAAATATTCAGATATCCTGCATCTTTTAAAAGATTATGACTGGTACTCTATAGACTTTGGACTTGGATATGAGAAAATAAACATTAAAAAAATAGGAGATATATGTGGCGTATCAGATGGAGACTTTAACTTACTTTTTCCATTTGCCAAAATAAATATTGACTTAAGAGACTCAAGGATCAATCCCAAAAATGGTCTCTACCTTAGCCAATATCTTGAAGCAGGTTTAACGATTTTAAAAGATAGTAGCACTTACACAAAAGCCATTACTGAAGCTAGAGTTATCCAAACATTAGGTCGCTTTACATTTGCAGCAAAAGGAAAAATTGGACTTATTGAAGAGTATGAAAACTACCTTCCAGAATCAAAACTATTTTTTGCCGGTGGAGCTTTTAGCAATCGTGGATATAGCTATAATTCATTAGGTGCAGTTGATGCCTCATGTGAGAATGTTGGTGGAAAAACTATGATAGATACAACATTTGAGATGAGTCATCCACTTTATAAAAAAATTGATGGAGCTCTGTTTTTTGACTCAACTTTATTAAGTTCTCAATCTCATAGATTTAGTATCGATTTTGTTCACTCTATTGGAGCTGGACTTCGCTACATCTCCCCTATTGGTCCTGTAAAACTAGATATGGGTATGGATGTTGAAAATAATTCACAGTATGCGATACACTTTCAGATAGGACAATCATTTTGAGAAAAAAGACCATACATCTCTTAGGTTTTATTGAATTTTTAATCCTTTTAGCAACCCTGCTATTTTTTGTACTTGCAAGTGAGAAAAGCATGGTCTATCTCGTTGATAGAGTCACGCAAGCATTTGATATCAAATATGGTAAACTTGAAGGAAATATACTTAAAAATATTACACTACATGATATTACCTATAAAGATAAAAAACTAGGGAAAAAAGCACATATTGATATCAATTTTCAAGCACTTCTTAGTGCCAAACTAAAAATTGATGATATTATCCTTCAAGAGGTAGACCTTCAAGTACTAGAGCAGATGATTGAAGATCAAAATAGTGGTAAGAAAAGTGCTAAAAAGCTTGGAAATATCCCAACAATTAATATAGCATCTCTATTTTTCTCGACAAATCCATATCATGGTCATGACTTAAATATAGACAATCTAAAATTTATCGCAAATGACATAGAAGGTGATTTAACTAACCTTTCAATTGGAAGTTTTTCATTTTATACACAAAGTGACCATACAAATATAACAGCAGATGGAAGTATACATGAAAAGATTTTAGACTTTAACCATCTTTGGATTACGGATATCGATATTGAAAAAATAATACAATTTTATAATGACAAAATCAAAAAAACCAAAGAGAACAATCAAACAAAAAAAGAGGATAACAGCGGATTTAAAAACCTTATCAAAGAAGTTAAAATCAATAATTTCAAAACAGATATAAAGAGATATGACTACAAAAAATATAAAATTGACACCCTTACCATTGAAGCAAATGATCTCATAAGTGACTTAAAATCTATTTCAGCAAAGACCAACATCAACGCTACAACAAATATGTGGAAGCTAAGCTCTGACGGGGCATTGAAAGATAACAAGCTTATTACAGATGTGGATGTCTCATTAGATGATAAATATTTTAAAAGATTTATACCATTTTTTGACCACGACAAGATAAAAAAACTTACCGTTGCATTAGAAGTTGGTAAAGAGGGATTAAACGCAACGGTCAATTTAAAAACTGACAATCTATTGATAGGAACTGTAAAAGATTTAAATCTTTCGGTAAAAAATGCGATAGGTTATGTCGATATGAGCTTCAAACCTATAAATTTAGAGGTACAGATTGATGGAAATTTAACGGCTTATCATAGTAAAAAAATTGCATTAGATTGTCAACTTCACTATGATATGAAAAATAAATTTTCTTACAAAGGGATACTCTTTTCAAAAGAGCTACAAAATCTTGATGGAAACTTTACCAAACTTATGAAAGATACCAAAGTAAGTTTTTATGGAGATAGCAAAAACATACAAGCGCAACTTGGCAATAAAAACTTGTCAGCAGACTACAACTCAACCATCTATAAAAAAGGACTTTTGAGCATAAAAACAGATAGCCTTGCAATCAATGACTATATAAGCTTACCAGCAGAACTAAAAGCGTTAGAAGCAACTCTAACGAGCCAAATCCCTATCAATTTTATGGAACTCACAAAGTTTGATACAGATATAAAACTAGCGTCAAATGCTTTAAATTTAGAAGGAAAGCTCATATATGATAAGGGTTTCAAATTGGATTCAACGGTTCATATTGCAGCAAACTCATTACTCAAAAGCTACGATAAAAACTTTAAATTAAAAGCACTATTTCCATTAGAGGTAAAAACAACATGGATTGATTCACTTGTGAAAAGTACCTTTGAGCAAAAGAAATTTTCGGGAGATCTAACATACAATACAGAGACAAAACAACTAGAGAGCACCATCAACCTCTCAGATGATAAATTAACAATTAAAGGAAATACAAAAGAGAATATTTTCCTAAAAGCTAGCACTATTTCACTAAAAACACTTCAAGAAAATGCTTTAGAATTTTATGATTTTACAAAACAACCTCTTGATGGAGAAGTAGTCGTGAATGGCATTATAAACAAAAAGAGAGGTTTAAATCTTGATATACAAAGTAGATGGCTTGTCTATGAATATAGTCAAAATAAATTTGCTTTTGCTGAAAAAATCAAATTAAAACTCAATAAAATAGAAGATAGATATATACTACAAAACTACTATTTTAGCACCTACCTTGACCATGATAGAATCTTTTTTGCAAAAAAACCATCACTATTCTCTTATAAAGATTCTAAAATTATTGTTGAAAACTTATGGGTTAATGACCAAGCTTCATTGTTAGGAAATTATAACATAAAAAAAAGTTCAGGGTCATTTAACTTAAGTGCAAAATCTTACCATTATAATGATGTAGAAGCAAATATTTATGCAGATATGAAGCTCAGAGCTTATCTAAACAAAGAGTCTACAAAGATTGAAGGGGAATTAGATATCTTAAAAGGTGTTATCACTTATAAGGCAAAAAAAGAGCACTACATTCAAGATGACGATATCATAATCATTCAAGAAGAGAGAGCAAAACAACTTACAAAAAAGCAGAACAATCTAATCTTAGATGTTACCATACTTTCAAAACAACCAATCTCCTATAAGGTAGAAGATACCGATGTACTTCTTGATGTTGATTTAAAGTTTTGGAAAGAAAAAAGTAGTGAAGTCGAACTTTTAGGAATTACAAAACTGATTGAGGGAACACACTTTGAAGCAAAAAAAGAGTTTAAAATAGAAAATGGAGAAATTCTTTTCGCAGGTCCTATTTTAAACCCGTATCTAAACATCAATGTATCACACTTCAACGACCCCTATGATATCGATATCAATATCAATGGGCTTTTAGATGCTCCTATCATCAACTTTAGTGCTTCTCCATTTTTAACCCAGAGTGATATACTCTCAATTTTACTTTTTGATGCTACAACAGGAGATTTGTTTAGTAGTAGTGGGGACTCATCAAAAGCAGCACTTTCGATGTTTGGAAATACTTTTGCAAAAGAGCTTGTAGAAAATTTTGGAATCAAACTAGACAAGCTGGTACTCTCGACAACTGAAGAGGGAGGTTTTGGTCTTGAAGTGGGTAAAAAGATCTCAAAAAAAATGACGATTCTTTATATCAATGATATAGTGCAAACTATCAAAGTCAAGTATCAACACTCTAAACGCTTTGAAACTGACATCACATTCAGCCCTGATACAAGTGGTATCGACTTTTTATATAAGAATGAGTACTAACTCATTTTTACAGTATAAGTAGATCCATCGTATGATTTAGTCACAGAGAAGTCATGTCTTTTACAAAAGTTCTTTTGCATATATTCAACCAAATCTTCAGCCGCACTATGGGCTAAAAAACTTTTTTGGAAATTTTGCTCATAAGGTTTTTTACTTTTTATAAAACATGCACACTCATTTTCAACTACTACTTTATACATCTTTATAACTCCTACTAAAAATCAAAGATATCATCAAAGGCATCATCTGCAACAACTTCTGGCTCTTTGATAAAACTTGTAATCATATTTGCATTGGAGATGATAGAGCTATCTAAAAAGTCAATACTTGGAGCTCCCTCATAAAATAGTTTATTGATCCACAAAAACAGATCTCTATTAAAAGCTTCACATAACATGCTTATATCTTTAGCTTGAGCTTTAAATCGTTCCATATTTTCTAAAATATCCGAGGATAATTGTTTCATAGCAGACGAAATTGCATAGGTTTGTGTATATAAAGAGATAACCGTAGCAAACTTCTGTATATGAAATGATAAAAGCTCTATATCATCATCTTCTATTGAAGAGCTTCCAACTAGTGAGATAAGTGAACGCATCTCACCTGCAATTTCCTCAATTTCTGAGACATCATCAAGATCCATAAAGTCATAAGTTTGGATGACTACTACTCTCTCTTCTACAATAGGGCTAACAACAGGTGCACTAACTATTACACTCTCTTCTACCTCAACATCACTCTTTTGCTCTTCTACTTGTGCAGTAGGAACTTCTTCTTTGAGTGGTATTATTTCACAAATTTTTTCTATTGCAAATGATATTTTATTTCCAATTATCTTATAATTTGCATTTGAGTAATTCTTTTTTACAAGTCCTTCAACTAAATCGGAAGTTAAAAGAATCACATTATCCATGGTGATATAAATAGTATTATCACTCTCTTCTAAATAAATATTATAATTGTATTTTTTCTTCAGTTGATAATTTCCCAAACCATAAAGCAGTCGTATCAAATCTGCAAACTCTTCTCTATCTGAATAAGTAGTATCTAGTAAAAAATATTCCCAAAATTCACTAAGGGATATCTCATTTTTTATGATAAATTGTGTTTTTCTATAATAAACTTCATTGTTTATCACATTTTCTGCATCTGGATTAAAGGGTTGTGCTTTTCTATTTTTAACAAGTCCTATATAACTTGTAAATCGTCTTGAAAACAAATCACTATCGATTGGTTTCGTGATGTAATCCTCTGCCCCAGCTGTGAGAATTTTGTTTTTATGTTCATTATCGCTAAGTGCTGAACATGCGATGATTAAAGCACTCTTATTGAGCCCCGCTCTTATAAGAGTAGTCGCTTCTATCCCATCCATCACAGGCATCATGATATCCATAAGAATAATGTCAAAAAGGTCGTTTTCACACATTTGTACAGCAACTTTACCATCTTCAGCAAAGGAGACTTCTAACTTAGTATCACTATGGTCTTCTTCCCAATCTTCTAGTATATACTGTAGTGTTAATCTATTGTTCTTATTGTCATCAACAACTAATATTTTCTTCATGCACTATCCTTTGTTTTTCACTTTCAATTAATTCAAATCCAAAACTAAACTTTGTTCCACCTAGCTTCTCAGAGTCTTCAAGTTTCATATCAATATTCATACCTTCACATAAGAGTTTTACAAAATGAAGTCCGATACCAGTCCCTTTTGAAGCTCTTTTGATACCATCATCATCTTCTTGTTCATAAAGCTCAAATATTTTCTCTTTATCATCAATCCCTGGACCATTATCTTCTATGGTTAAAACCAATTGCTCTTCTACTATATCGGCAAAAATAGAAACTTCTTTGTTGCTGTATTTAATGGAATTTGAGAGGATATTAGAAATTATTTGTGAAGTTCTATATTTATCAAACACTAAATTGGTATCTAAGTATACATGTTGGATATTTATATTAACCTCGTCCTCTTGTATCAATGCATCAAAGCGACTTAGTAGATCATCAAAAATATCTTGAAGAGTGAACTTATCTTCTTTGTACTCCAGTCTATTTGACTTAAGGCGTGAAAGATCAAGGATATTATTAATAGTCTGTAACATGTCATTACCATTACTTTTAATCACCTGCATCATATCTATCAAAGCCTCTGTCCTAGGCGAATCAATCTTTGCAATTCTTTTTGCAGCAGAGTTTGAAAAATTGATAATCGCATTTAGAGGCGTTTTAAGCTCATGGGTAAAGACTACTAAAAAATCATCTTTGGTTTTATTCATGATTCTATAGTGCTCTTTCTCCATCTCTTTTTTCTCTTTCTCTTGTTCTATTACTTTACGCCCTATTTTGATAAACTTTGTTACATCTTGTCGTATTGAAATAAACTCTTTGATTTCACCATCACTACCAACAATCGGGGAGATAACAGATTCAACCACATATACTTCACCATCTTTTGAAAGATTTTTCATTCTTCCACGCCAAATTTTTTGATCTAAAATTGTTTCCCACATTGTTTCAAAAACTTCTTTACTGGTTTCTGGATGTTTTAATATACTATGTGTTTTACCTAAAAGTTCAGCCTTTGTGTACCCAGATACTTTACAAAAATTCTCATTTGCATCGATAATGATGCCATTTACATCTGTCTTAGAAACAAGAAAACTACGATCAATCGCTTCTTTATAATCATCAAGCTGTTTAATCTGATCTAAAAGCATCCTCTCTGTAGTTTTATTATTGCAAGAGAGTTGTAACGCACGAATTAGCATATCTTCATTAACTGGAGTTGAAAAGATCTTATCAACACCTAACTCTACAGTTTTAGTAAAAAACTCAATTTTGGGAAATGCATATATGGCAAATACAGGTATCTCAGTATTAATACTACGACATTTCTCAACAATACTTAAATCTCCATCTCTGTATTTTCGAACATACTTGATTACAAGATCTATGGGAAACATCTTAAAATGACTAACTGCCTCTTTGTCATCATATGCAACATAAACATTTTGATAAGACTCTTCTAAAAGTGTGACCAATAATTTACGCTGCTTCTCATCATCACAGACTAAAAGAATGGAAAAATCAGTATTTTGAAAAATAAACATTTAGATTACCGCTTCTACTTTAAAACCCTCTATTGCCAT
>JAOZKZ010000016.1:0-4484 GCA_029935075.1 Campylobacterales bacterium | reverse complement strand
TTACGCCACAAGTTCTTCAAGTACTTCACTAGTACCTAAAGCATCACTAACTTCCCACAAACTAACTGGGTCTATTATCATCATAATCTGTCCATTACCCAAAAGTGCAGTTCCACCGATTAATGAATGATCAGACAATAACCCTTGCATCGGTTTTTGAACAACACTTAGCTGTCCTAAAAGATCATTAACAACTACTGCCATCTGACTCCCTTTAACATCTAATACCACTAATGAGATAGACTCACTATCAAGGGCGGTCATATCCATCATCTCACCAATAACCACAAGAGGAATAATCTCACCTCTAAGATAGATATAATACTCATTATTTAAAACGGTAATACTCTCTTTTGAAATTTTTACCGTTTCACTCACACTGTCCATTGGTATGCCATAATGCATCTCATTCATTGAGACATGAAGAAGTGTAGTTACAGCTAAAGAAACTGGAATACTCATTACAAGTTTTGTCCCCTTGCCAACTTCACTTTCAAGATGAATCTCTCCACCAAAACCTTCTATAGACTTTTTAACCACATCCATGCCAACACCACGACCACTATATTCACTTATCGTCTCAACAGTAGAAAGTCCTGGTAGCATTATGAGGTTTAATTTCTCATTTTCGCTCATATCATCTAACTTAGCTGGATCTATCAAACCTTTTTCCAACACTTTATTGACCACCATCTGAGAATCAATCCCTTTTCCATCATCAAGTATCTCAATCATAACACGGTCAGATTCTGGATAGGCACGCATAGTAATTTCACCACTCTCTGATTTACCAGACTCTTTTCTATCATTTGGTGTCTCTATGCCATGGTCTAATGAATTTCTGATGATATGAATTAATGGATCTGCCAACATCTCTATCATATTTTTATCAAGTTTGGTATCACCACCCTCTTGAACTAACTTTACTTTTTTACCTAGTTTTTTTGAGATTTCACGAATCAGTTTTGGATATCTATCAAATACATAAGTAAGCGGAAGCATTCTCATTGACATCGTCAAATCTTGAAGTTGACTTGTAAGTCTATCGATAGAAGAGTATTTCTCTAAAATCGCACGCTTTGTCACTTCACTCTCTTGTCCCTCAACAGACTCTGCAAGATACGGCAATGAGTTTTTAGCGACCAACAGTTCGCCAACAACACTCATAAGTTGATCAATTGAAGATTGTTCTACTTTGACAACTTTTCCGATAACATCTTTATTGCTTACCTTAGATTCTCTCTCTTTTTTTGCAGGTTTTTCAACTTTAACCTCTTCATTTTCTGCAACGACTAAAACCGCAGGTTTAACAACTTCTTTTATCTCTTGTTTTTGAGGAGCAGGTGTTTTAACAATTGGTGTTGCTACAACCTCTTCTACTTTTTCTATAGGTTTTGAATCATTCATCAAACTAATAGCTGCAAAAATAGCATCAACACTATCCTCACTTGGTGCAAACGAAACTCCAGCAGCATTAAAACATACTTCTGCAATCGATTTTACTCTAAGGATACACGCTTCATCTCCAAGATAGTTTAACTGTTCACTCTGTTGCTCTAAGATTTTATTTAACATCTCTTTATTGATATTTTCAAGGGCACTTGAATCTACTTCAATTTTTTCTACAGCTTCTTCAGTTTTTTTTACATTTTCAAAAGACAACGGCAATAAAGCGACATCATCTATAAAGTTATAAAGTGCATCTTCTATCTCTTCATATCCCGCTTCCACTAAAGCCGTAATTTTAAGATAAAGCTCTAAGCCCTCATCCTCAGAATTTCCAGAAATCATATTTTTAGCATCTTCACTGTTGAGTGAAGTTGCGATATATTTTACTTTATCTCCTAGTAGTGAGAGTGCATAAAGTGGATCATTTCCAAAGATCATACATGACTTATCTAGATCAAAAGAGATGGCATAAGCTCTGGTATCATTTATATTCTCTACATGAAGTTCAACACTTTGAGCCAAAGGAAGTGTAAGTTTATCAAAGTCTAACTGTTCAAAATTAGAAAAATCATCACTACTGCTTACAAAAGCTTCTGGTAGTGTAAATGTTTGAGTAGCATTATCTTCCTCTACACCCATAACTTCATTAAGATATTTAATGATTCTAGCACTAATCTCTGCATCTGCTTCAACAACATCACCACTATCTTCTGCTGCTTCAACAAGATTTAAAACCTCATCAAATGCATCATAAAGTGCATCTAACATGGGCTCTTGATACTCTAATTTTTTAGCACGCAGTTGGTCTAAAAGATCTTCTGCTTTATGTGTAATATGCATAACACCATCAAAACCAACAATTCCAGATCCCCCTTTTAGGGTATGTGCTGCTCTAAAAATCGCATTTAAAAGTTCATCATCACTCTCTCCTAAGCTTTCAAGGTTTTGTTCAATAAACTTTAAATTTTCTCTCGCTTCTTGCAAGAATGATTCTAATAACGGATTCATGCTGCACTCCTATAAGTTAATATATCTACACTGCCAACTAAGTCATCAGGTTTTACAGGTTTAGTAAAGTAAAGATTTGCACCGTTTTTATAAGCACTAATTCTGTCATGGTCTTCAGCTTCGGTACTGATCATGATTACTGGCGTAAAACGGTAACTCTCGTTTACTCTTAACTCTTTCACAAAGGAGTATCCATCCATTACGGGCATGTTGATATCCACTAAGAAAAGTTCAAATTCACTTACCAATGATTTTTCTAACGCTTCCATACCGTTTTCAGCTTCACAAACATCATAACCCTTCTGTTTCAAGATCTCTCTATGATACTGACGAACCGTTTTTGAATCATCTACTACTAATACCTTTTTCATCTCTATACCCTTTATACTAATTGTCATCTTTTCAAGGAGCAAAGCCCCTCGCAAATTCACGCTCTACTAAAGCACAATACTTCGTATCGTCTTTAAAATAGTTCCACTATATCTTCATGTTTATGGTCAAATGCATTTCCACTAAACGCATTTTTTTTCGCTTTTGCCACTTCTAAAGCAGCACTAATATTCTTTTCCAACGCTTCGTCTGAGCTCTCATGGATATGTTTACCAATCATCTCTATCAACTCATTTGTAGCAGATAACTGTTGTGTTAAAATATCTTGATGCTGTAAAGCAACAAAACCCTCATCACTAATTTCAACATCTGCTGCAAAGATTGCATCTCCGAGCATGGTCATTGATTCTAGATTTAGTGCTGTCACATTGGTCTGCACCTCTTTAATGTGGTCTAAGGCACGCTGTAATGTTCCAAATACCGCTCGTGTATTGTTATCCATTACGATAATCTCAATACTCTCTTAATCGCACCTTGAAGTTGTGCAGGATTAAAAGGTTTGACAATCCAACCCGTAAGACCAAGTGCTTTACCCTGCTCTTTTAACTCTGGTTTTGTCTCTGTTGTTAACATCAAAATGGGTGTTTTTTTAGTCTCATCCATTCCTCTAGCCTCTTTTAAAAACTCTAAACCATTCATCTCAGGCATGTTAAGATCTGTGATGATAAGATCTGGTTTAACCGTTCCCATTCCAATTTCATCAAGTGCATCCATCGCTCTTAAATATTGTTTAACCTCTATCGGCATCCCACCTGTTGCAATCTTTGTTGAAGCAAGTGCTGTCTCTGAATCATCTATAAATACTACTGTTGGCATATTATTTCCTTCTTATTTTTGATATATAATGTGTTTGTTAAACTGTATTGGTTTAAAGACCGTTACAATTCTGTTCATGTATTCTGCATGACCTAACATGATAAAACCATCTCTGTTTAACATGTTGTAAAAGTTCATCGCAACCTCTTTCTTACTTGCATCATCAAAATAGATAAGCATATTTCGTGAAAAGATAACATCAAATTTCCCCAATGCATTCATCTCTTGTTTGTCAAACACATTCGCTTTTGAAAATGTAATTGCCTCTCTGATATCTGGGTCAAGTTCGTTATAGCCCATCTTCTTATTGAAATACTTTCTTTTTATCGCTGGACTTAAAGCGTGTATTGATCTATCACTAAAAAGCCCTTTTTTTGCTTTTTCAATCACATTGGAGTCGATATCAATTCCAAAAATCTCAAAATCACGCTCATTCACAATTCCATCATCTTCTAGCAAATGAAGGGCTACAGAGTAAGGCTCTTCTCCCGTCGAACATGGAGCACATAAGATACGAATCGGCTCATTAGCTCTTTTTGTCTGATTTATCATAGGTAACAACTCATTGATCAAAATCTCAAATTGATGATTTTCTCTATAAAAATAAGTCTCATTTACTGTAACAGCATTGATTAACTCTTCAAACTCAGCTCCCGCTTGATCTTCAAAACGAAGCGTGTAAAAATACTTTCTAAAAGTATCAAACCCTTCACTTTCACTTCTTTTAGTGACTTGTTTTCTAAGCTTTTCATAATGTTTGGTATGCTCAAGATAAATACCACTCTTTCGGTAGATATACTCAGAAAGTTTTTCAAAGTTCT
>JAOZKZ010000015.1 GCA_029935075.1 Campylobacterales bacterium | reverse complement strand
ATCTTCACTGCCAAATGCATCTATCACTTCTACTACTTTTCCTTTTGCATTTTTACTTACTATTTTTATACGGTCTTCTTCGTTTTCATAGGGTGTTGTATAGATAGTAGTTAGTCCATTGTAAGTGATATAGTTTGAGGTTTTTCCTGTGCCTGATGGAGATGGACTTTTTACTTGAGTAATCCTTCCGTATATATCATAAGAGTTTGTGGTGGTTCCAGTTGATGGAACCTCTTTGGTTTCTAATTGTCCTTTGTTATTGTAAGTGTTTGTAGGATGAGCAATATCTTGATCATCTTTATCTTTCGTATAGCCACCTACTACTCTTGAAAATCTATCATATACTACTTTACTAAAAGGTGTTGTATCTCCAATAGTCGAAACAGTGTATCCCTCTTTTTGAACATTGGGGCTGATATATGCATGATGCCAATATTGATGGGTGTTATCTGCTCTATGTTCAGCAGTCTTTTTACCCATTTTATCATATTCCCAAGTAGTTTTTTTACCGTTTGGTCCTGTGAGGGAGAGCAGGGTTCCATTTGATATATCGTAGATTCTTTGTTCACTGTGTCCTAAGGCATTTGTGATGGTTGTTAAAAATCTATGGTCATATTCATCTGAATACTCATAACTTGTTGTTCTTGGTGCAACTCCTGTTCCAAATATCGTTTCACTTATCTTGTTTCCGTAGATGTCGTAGCTGTAGGTTTTTGTGAGGCTCTTTTGTGTATCTGATCCTGCTGTTTCGCTTGTTAGGATACCTGTATCGAGGTCGTAGGTGAAACTTGCTTTTTGTGTGATGGTGTTACCATCGTCTATATGTTTGACAGTAGAGTCTTTTAATCTTCCTGTAATCCACTCTGTTGTTTCAGCTTCATAATAGATATTGTTTACAGTTGTTGTGTAGATTTTATTTGTAAGATTATTTTTTATAGTTGTGGTAGTTTCTTTTGTATCTCCATAGCCTTTGTTATAAAGTTTCATGGTTGTAGTTGAAGTAATATTGTCAAGGTAATCAATAGATTCAGTTGTCGCAGGATAAAGCATGTAAATTTTACTATTATCAATATATGGTGTTTCATAATATGTGTTGATTGTTGAGCTTATAATTTCATTGCCTATACTAGTCACACTAGAATCAACAGTTCCTGTTAGTGGAAAAGTTTGATTGTAGTTAGTACTTACCGATGTATTTGTCACTTCATCGAACACTAAAACAGTTGCAAATCCCTGTGAGCCTCTTTCTCTATTGACTACATAACCAGAGTACTCATAAGTGATATCATTTTTTTCTTCTTCTATCCCATTTAGTGAGCTTACTTTTGAGACAACATTTAGAGGTGGAGTTATTTCTATATTGTCGCCACTTGTTAAGCCTTTTTGGCTGTAAACCGTTGAATCGGTAAGGGGTTTATATTCAATATCAATATCTTGGTCTAAATTGTTATAGATTCTTGTAATTAAGGGTTTTTTTAATTGATTAGGGTAATATAATAGTCCCTTATTGTCTGATCTATAATAAATATCATTTAATCCATCACCATCAATATCTCTCACACCTAAGCTAGAAAAATTTTCTCCATTATTATACCCATAAGCATCCTCACCATCTTTAAATATTCCAGATCTATATGCCTCAACAAAGTCACTTCCAGTAAACTCATAAACCAAAATCCCATTATCACCTCTAACTAAAAGATCAGACTTTGAATCGCCATTAAAATCTAAAAACTTAAGAGTCTTCCAGTTGGATGAGTTATCACACTCTTCATCAGCATGCGTAGCATTTTTACAAACTTCAGTTGATATCACCTCCGTTTCGCTTTTGATAAAACCTTTACCACTATTTAGACGACATTTTATCCCATCATCAGTTCTATAACAGAGATCTACTAAACCATCACTATTCAGATCAGGAGTAAATATGTAAGTCTGACTATCTACTTCACCTTCTAGAAATGTTGATGAATAATATGATTCAAATCCCGTACTAGTTAATTTATATACTGAAACTCCTTCGTTAGTTCTAAATAAAAGATCAGGTTTTGTATCACCATCAACATCTATAAAGCGTATAGTGTTCCAGTTATCTTCACTGCAGCCCATATTTTCATTGTTATCATCTCCGCAAACCGTTGTTGAAAAATCTACAAGATGATTGTAACCATTACCATCATTATTTAAGTGACATTTAATTCCTTCAGATGAACGGTAACAAAGATCACTATAGCCATCAACATTAAGATCTACATGATAGATATCTACATCTTTATCTTCAAGTAAGTTAGAAGCATGATGAAAATCAAAGCTTATACCATCAGAACGATAAACAACTACACCTTGATCACTTTTATAAAAAAGATCAGACTTTGAATCACCATTAATATCTATAAAGTCTATTGTATTCCAATTAGTTATATCATCACAGTTACCATGTTGAGTTCCATCGTTCCCACATATTGTTGAAGAGATTGTTGGCGTTTCTTCGTATCCAACATCAGGTTTATAAAAATGACACTTTATACCTTCATCTGCACGGTAACAAATATCCACCATACCATCTCCATTGACATCAGAGTGAAAAAAATGTCCTTCATAATCATCATAAAAATGGTTGGGTTGGGCTAGCAGATTAGAAATCAGTGGATCATCCTCGTTAAAATAAGGTACTGTTCCTGTTAACTGAGCCTCATCTTGCCATTCAAAGTATAGTTTCTCTAGCTCTTCACCTTTGACAGTTTCTGATATATACTCTATCCTATCATCTGTCTCTATATCTTTATATTTTATGGTATAGGAAGTAGAGATAGTATCATCAGTCGCAATGACATCAACCTGTTTTAACCTTTGTGTGATATTATATTGTGCTCCTGCAGTATATCCAGATATACTGCGCTTTTTTGGTTCATAATCAAATTGTACTTTTCCGCCAGTATATGAAATCTCTTTTATCATTCGTTCATTGAGTAATCCATCCAATTTATATAAAAATGTAATTTCATTTCCAGAATTTTCAAATTTATCACTAATTTTATTAACAGCCCAACTCATCACAATTTCTTCTGATTGTAGATTACGAATTCTGATATTAACATTAAGATTTGTTTTTAGCACACTAATACGTGATTGTGATTCAGTAGTGGTGCCATACTCATAAATTAGTCCGCTTTTTGTATATACTTTCCAGAACCCTGGACCAAAATCACTACCATCGTCTACTGCAATGATTTTAGAATAGTTATCTATCTCTGTTTTATATTCATTATTCCCTATCTCTATGAGTCTTTGTCCATCTAAACAGTAATTATCTTTATCGTCTAAATTAACAGGACGTATTTCTCCATCAACCGCTTTAGTACTAGGGCATCTTGTGATAACACTCAATCCTCCTATACCCCAACCTTTTCCTAGATAACCATCACCTCCAGAAGAGTTATAGTTGAGTGAAAGTTTAGGTTGCATCCCTGCACGACCTGCTGGAACAACGATATCTAGTGAATAGTTTGCTGAGCCTTGATTGATACTTAGTGACCCTTTGGTGCTGCCAATGATTTCATTTTCAGCAAACTCAGATGCTAAAACTTTTCCACTTGATAGTGTTTCACTTGTGATAGTGACAACTGGATTTGCATCTTGTGCATCAGGAATTCCGTCACCATCTGTATCATCATTAAAAGGATCTGTGCCAAGTTCTCTTTCTCTGATATCTGAAAGCCCATCGTTGTCACTATCAAGTGCATCTTCGTCATTAACCCCTGTAGCATTATCATCAGTAAATGTGATACGATCTATCCATATAGGTCCAACACTACTTGAAGAGGTCAGTATAACACGAGGTGCAAAAAATACTTCGCCCTCTTGTGGTTTCACTTCAACATAAACAGTTTCCCATTTATCACTTACACTATTGCTCCATCTTTTACTGGTAACATTTCTTTTCCATCTTTTATTTGAATCTCTAAATGCTCCAGATAATTCAATAGTTGGATTTTTACCAATACCAGACTTTGTACGGATAGATAAAGTATAAGTTTTTCCACTCTCTATAGGTACTAAATTATCCCAATTTGTAAAAAATCTATCTCTCTGGCTCCAATCACTATGGGTAGTTGTAAGTTTGATGGATCCTGTACCATTATCATCTGAAACTGTTGAGTCATAAAGGGCTCCATTATCTAAATACCAAGTATCCGTTCCTATGAAATTCCCATTTGAAAGAAGATTTGATGCATCACTACTTATGCCTGAGGCACTTGCTGTTTTTGCTGTGATATTTACATCAATTCCATTGTCCAAATCAATACTATTAACTGCTTTTACTACATATGTATAGTTTGTATCTGCTTTTAAATGTTCATCTTTGTATTTTATGCTGTTTGGCAATAGTGCTGCAACAAATGAACCATCTCTATACACAAGATATGCATCTTCATCACAAGCATTATCTGTCCAAGCTATTTCTATTGTCTCTTCGGTGTTGGTTGTTGTGTGTAAGTTACTTGGTTCTTGCGGAGAAGTTGTAGGCTCAAAACTCTCATTGTTTTCTCCATCTGTTTCAAAAGTCACTTCATCAACCCAAAAAGGTCCAACAGGACTATCTGAAGTTGTAGTAATATTAAAAGTGATAAACTTTTCTCCACTTGTCGGTTGCACTGTGACAGAGACATTTTCCCAAGTATTGGTTTGAGTATTACTCCATCTTGTCCCTACATCATTTCTTATCCATCGTCTATCTTCATCTCGATATGAAGCAAAAATTTCAAGTTTAGGTTTAACACTTTGTGTTGTATAAACTTTCATAGAGAGTGTATATGTTTTTCCCTCTTCTACAGGAATCATATAATCCCAAGTTCTTGAGAGATAATCACGCTGTGACCAATCTGAATTTACTTGTGTTATTTTTATAGAACCAGATCCACTAGTTGTAGATCTACTGCTATCATAAGTAGCTCCATTTGCTAGATACCAGCCAGTTGTGCCATTGAAATGTGAGTTTATTTCATATGCATTTATTGAAGCAAATGTAAATGTAAGAAGTATTGCAATTTTTGAGAGTAATTTCATAATGTATCCTTAATTATCTGTAGTCTTGGTAAGCATCATGTGATGCACTATTATCTCTAGCATGAGAGAGAAGCATTTTCTTATGGTTAGATAAAGCTCTGTTTTGTTTGGTTTTAGACTCGTAAGTTGTCTGATAACTGTTTTCGTTTATAGATTCATATGAAGCACTTTCTTGAAGATACTGAGACTCTTCAATCTCATTTTCAATTCGAGCTATAAAAGAGTTACTATCTTCCTTGTCATACTGCTTTACTGCAACACTTTTTGAACTATTGTGATTTATTTTTTTCTTCTTTTTTAGATAAGAACCAAAGTTATTTTTTACAGTTTTAGGTTTATTATCAGAGATACTTTTGCTCTCATTGATATTATTTTCCTTCTCAGATTCATATGTTGAATTTTCATATGCAACTTTAGGACTTGTTTTTGAAACACTATCTTTTCCATTGTCAAAGAAAAGATAGGACATAGTTACTATTGATACCACTAAAGCTGATATCAAAACAAAAGATGATTTTTTATTCATGATGTTATCCCCTATATTATTTTTATAGAAGTAACATCGAATTAAAGACAATTTAACTTTAGGGGTTTTTTATAAATAGTAGCTTTATTTGAAAAAAGGTTACGAAAGGTTACATGTTAAAGATATTTCAATCTCTCTATTTTACCATTTTAGTTGGGTCGATAAACTTTCCACTGATGGCAAACATACTAAGCAGTGCCACACTATCTTCATAATAGTTCTCATGACGGTTTTTTATATTATCATAAATCTTTTTTGCCCATGCTCTATCATCACTCATCGCAGCCACACCAAATGGTGCCGTAAAAACGATAGAGAAATAATCTCCAATTGCCGTACCATCAAGCTTAAATCCACTTTTAATCTTTAATGGGTCATTACCACTTGTTTCTTGTACCCAGCGTGAAAGTTTTTGCACAATCTTTTTGGATACTGCACTATCATTAATTAACGCATCCACACCGATACGAAATGGAACTCTACACCCATTATAATAGTAATCCCCATCATGGTGTTCTAAAAATCCCTCTTCTACAGCAATAAAGCGTTTTGTTTTTAAATCATACTTTATAAAATCAGGAACTAACCCAGTTTTTGGATGTTGCACATCTAACATGGCATATTGAATTGCTTTAACAACTTTCAACCACTTTTCATCTCCAGAAAACCTATAAAAAGTTTTAAAATGTCCAAGCATAAAGTCTGAAGTTCTCGTAGTATATTGATTATATTTTTTACCATTTGGGTCAACCCAATCTCCCAGAAGTGGAAGGTAGCTATCTTTTCCGATAGTATATTTCCAAATTGCATCTAAAACTTTATGTGCTTCTTTTTTATAGTTGATTTTTCTCTTGCTTCCCCAGTTTTTATCTGCAACTATCAAGGCATAAGCTATATCTGCATCTCCATCAAAGGCACTATCATTTTCACCTTTTTTCTCTGGAATTTCCCATGCCATGAGGTCTTTACAGATAGCACTTGGATGTGCACGAGAAAATAGCCACAAGCCATCAAATATCTTCTGTTCATTCATCATAGAAGTGATAAGCATGCCATATCCTTGAGCTTCTGAAACGGTTCTATGTTTATCAACTTTATCAGTAGCAATACGATACATTCCAGCTTTTTCTGCCACTAAATAAGTCTGCTTCCACTTTTGATAATAGTTATGAACCTCTTTATCCATTTGTCCATCAGCCCAAGCTAAAGATGCAAAAAAGAGTATTAACCACATCGCTCTCATAAGATCTTTTCAACTTCTATATAAACCGTTGTGGTACTATTTGGCTTAAGCTGTTTTAGCTTTATGTTTGTAGTCTCTCTATCTTTTGTATTTTTACTACCTGGTGTTTCATCACATTTGATTGATTTTATTCTCATGTTTGGATTTTTAAAAAGTTTACATGAGAAATTTTCAACTGCAACTTTATTTCTGTTTCTTACACTCAAGGTGATAACATTTCCAGCTTTACTAGAGTGGATATCTATATTTCCATTTTGTATGACTCGTTGTGTGATAGAGCGACCATCTAGTGGCGTGTACTTTGGATTATCTTTAACATACTTAAAGTACTCTTCAACGATATTTATATTACTACTATAAGCAAAAAGATGCGTATGAATACTTAGCGTATAAACCCCATCAAGTGCAGTTACAAACTCTGTCTCTTTTTTTATCTGCTTAACAATTTGGCTTTGATCCCAGTCAAGGTTAATCAAATAACTATAATCATCCGTGCCATGACGAGGAATAATCAAAAGTCTCTGATATTTTTTATCAAATTTTGGATAGATATACTTCTCTTTATGTGTAGCATTGAGTATATATCTAAATCCACCATTTTCTAAATGACTCTTCATAAGATCATCCAACTCTTCACGCGGTGGTCTAAAACCTATAATCGGCTTTGACGAATACTTATCTAAAAGTATTTTCGTATCTGCCGTCTCTTGTTTCACATATGAAGCATTGGTATCGATGATCTTTTTATGAAGATGACTATGTGAACCAAACTCCATGTATGGGTTTTGAGCAATTTCTTGCATCATATCTTGATGATCTTCATGTACAGCGAGTGATGAGACGATAAATGCTGTTACTGGCATCTGATATTTTTTTGCTAAGTCGCTATATTTTTTAAAATTTTCAAATTTATACTCTGTATCTTCTGATACAAACACTATATTTTCACTATCTATATAAGGAAGTTTTTGAATTATCTCATCAGATGAGAGATAATTAATGATTGCACTCATAAGCTGTTTATAATCATTCAAATGTGTCGTTGCATCATAAAAGAGATAACTAGGAATATTCATATAAAACCATTTTCCCTCTCCTAGATATCCATGCCATGCGGCACCTGATTCGGAAAGTAAAAAATCATCTCGTCCATCCACGGCTAAAGGTGGATTGGTTTGATCATAAGTGGTCATCAAAAGATCTGGTTTTTGAGTTTTGGTAGTCATAAAAATTGGAATCGAATCGTATACAGAGGCTTCTAGTAAAATACCTGTATTTTTATTTATCAGAGGTGAAAGTAATCTTTGTGTTAGAAAAATACTCTCTTTAAAATTGGCAAAGTTTTGATTTTTACTTATCTCTAGTTGCGTAATATCTTTTACAAAACTATCCCCTATATAGGTGCCCCTTTCATTACTAAAACCCGATGAGTTATTGAAAAAAAGATTTCCACCATTAGATACAAAACTTTTAATCATCTTTTTTGCCTCAGAGCTGAGTGCTATAGCATCTGGGATAAAAAGTATTGCATCTTTTGATAAAGTTCCGACCTTATCTTCTTGGATAAATTTTGTTTTATATCCCAATGATTTAATATATTTATCAAATTGTTCTAATTTTACAGTATATTGACTTTTATCGAGTCCATTTTTTTGATAGGTTACTGCTGTAGCATAGGATTTTAAGATATGTATCTTTTTATCTGTCACAACAGGAATTGCAAAACTTGGCGTTATCGGCTCTTTTTGTTGAATTTTATTGAACATAAATGCCATAATAGAGAATAACACTCCAATGGTAAGCAACATCTTTAAACCATAATTATCTTTTTGTATCTCAATCGCAGCACTCATCGTAGCTCCTTCTCTTCAAAATAGAGATATTTGTCTTTCTCTTGTGGTTCACTAGAACCATTTGCACTAGCAATTTTACGCCGTCTCTCTCTTAGTTTATAAAAATAATATGCGATCACACCAAATATCATGGTAAGCACCGTAATTACTACAACAGTATATGACAATACCGTCAATATATCAAATGACATTATATCCTTCCTTTTCTTTCCAATTTACCCCAACTCATCTTGACTCCAAAAAACTCTTCAGCAGTTGCTAATACTTTAGCAATATTAACTACATTGATGAAAAATATCCTATAGTAGAGCGAATACAATACAAGCCCCATTTTCTCTTTTGTAACACTAACACAATAAAGACTCGCAGCAACATCAAGCACGGTAAATATAATCCACCAATAGACTAACATAGTACTATGCCCCGAACTAATACCAAGATAAACGATAAAAACATTGGCAAAGATAGAGGCAATTGGCCAAAAAACTGCTTCAAAAAGCATATACCAAATCACCATGCTCATAGCAAAATTTTTACGCATGCTCCAAAGCTTACTTTTATGTTTTACAACTGACTGAAGGATCCCTCTTGTCCAACGATAACGCTGCTTTAAAAGATCCATCAAGTCTTCTGGAGCTTCCGTATAAGAGACTGCATCTATCTCATAATCAATCTTATACCCTTGACTGATAAGATGCAAAGTTAAATCACAATCTTCCGCATAAGTGTCATCTTGATAACCACCCGCTGCTATAATTGCATCTTTTCTAAACATGCCTATTGGTCCAGGTATGATATTGACCAACTTTAAAAAAGCTTGACCATTTCGCACTAAATTCAACCCTTGAATATACTCTAGTGCTTGTAACTTCGTCCAAATTGTATTTTGATTGGTTACATATACTGAACCTGCTACTGCTCCTACTTTTGGATCTTCAAAATAAGTTACCATCAACTCTATAGCATCAGGTGAAAGTCTAGAGTCAGCATCAACAGATAAAATCAATTCTCCTCGAGAGTGTTCTATGCCAAAATTTAATGCATTCGCTTTACCACCATTTTCTTTAGTGAGTGCTATAAGAGATCTTCCTTTTTCTGAAAACTCCATATTTTTTGCGATTAAATGTGTATTGTCGCTACTTCCATCATCTACAACAATAATTTCAAAGTTTCGATAAGTCTGTTTTGCCAAACTCTCTAAAGAAGCTTTTATCACCATTTCTTCATCGTAACATGGGACAATTACTGTAACCATTTTGCTATGGGGTGCTTTGTAATCTTTTGGATTTTTAATATGTCTGTAAAGATTGAGCATTGAGAGTAACAATAAAATAAAATAGCGAGCAATAACAATCAATGAAAAAAGCAAAATAAATAGTGCTCCAGCTTGAACTAAAGAGTCTTGATATTGAGAAATTTGCCCTAATTGATTTAGACTTAAAAACAACAATCCCAAAAGAATCAAAGCTAGAAAAAACAGTTTAATCATTAGCTATGCCAGTACTTTTTTCATTTTTCATTTTTTTGATACCCAACATGTGAAAACATTCATTGACATCAAATGCCTGAGTAGATCCTATCTCAATCTTACGCTCTTGTAAACGATCTGTAATCAATGAGAGTGCACGCTGAGGTAAAATATCAATCAATAAAAATATCAAGTTTTTATTTTTCTCATTATGATAAACAAGGTCTAAATCTCGTATACAATTCTCTATCGTCTCTAAGCTGATTGGTTTTTCACTACTATACTCGACAGCAACCATACTAAAATAGATATGGTAATTTAAAAAGCTATAAACCGTATCTTTTAGTATCTCTTCTTCTGTAAGATAATGGTTACGAGGAAGGATGTTAACTCTGTCTAAGATTGTTGTATAAAAATCACGACCTATAATCTTTTCTATCGTATAAATATACTCTGAAAGATCAAAGTTCTTTTCAAACACTTGTGCGATACCTTTCTCAATCTTACGAACTTTATCCCTTTTTCGAATTACCGAATCATCACTTAAAAATATAAACTTTGTCCTTAATTTTCGTTTTTTTATAAGACTCAAAATCTTATCTTTAAATGGTATATTGTGTAAATTAAAGATAATGATATCCGCTTCTTCTACCAATACCTGATTTTCATCTAACTCTGTTACATGGTTAAAATGTATATGGGTATCTTTTTTAAAGATATACTTATGCAAAGCAATAATTTCATTTTTATCTGAAAACAAAATAATGTTTGCATTCTCTTTTTTACTTTTCAATATTCTACTTTTACAGTTTCCACTTTTATCTCTCTCAACAAGATAATCAACATCTACCTCTTTATATAAAACATCATCTATAATTTGTCCCAATCTTGTATGTGATCCCAATGAAAAGATTACAACCTTATGATAATATCGTGCAATTTCTATGATATCAGAGACAATACGCTCCATATCTCTTTTAGTACATCCATCAAAAAATGTATCTGCTCGATGAAAATAGAGTGTTGAGAACTCCTCTTCTTTCATCATCTTTTGTATCTCATTTATAAAAAATGTCTTACCATACATATCATCTAAAACACTCCAGCTTTGCTTCAAGAACATATAGCGGATATTTGGCAATTTTTTCATTCTCTCTTCTAGTTGTTTTATCGAATCTTGAACAAAAGAGACCTCTTTGTGTGAGAGAAAAAGAATATTTTCACTAGAGTCTATGGCATGAATTTTCATGGCTGATTCAATTAAGCAGGCATTGTTTTCAGATTTTATCAGTATTAACTGTTTATTGTTTTCCATTATCGAGACCTTTTCTAATTCTACCATTTATATGCCGCCGTAGCATAACATTCATCTGCACCATCAGGAGAATATCCACTCTGATAATGACGACAATCAACCCTAATATCAAAAAGCTTTAGTGAAATCAAAGTGCTTAAACCATAATTGTATAAAACATCATTATTTTTAAATGAATATCCTATGCCAGCAATTCCTTGAATAAAACCTTTTTTTCCAAAAAGTATCTTTGGTCTTGTCTGTATATAATTCCCATCAAAAAACTCTGTTGAGTAATAACAAGTATCTGTTTTTGAGTTAAACTCATAACTTCCCGACAAAGAGAAATCATTCTCAAAGTTTTTATACTTAATTTTGTATATCGGATATTCTAGCCAACTGTTTAAATTTATATTTTCATCATCATAGCGATTGAGTGTCAAACCTAACTCAGCTTGGTCTAAATTGGATAAAAGAATCGCATCATAAAGTGAAAATTGTACGACATTGATTTTATTATCAATCATGCAAGCGTTTGAGTTTACAAAAGCACCATTTGTAGTTTTCAAGCCAAAAGTCATATCATGCCCCGCAAAAACTTTTCGATATGTAACCTCAGCATCGATATCACTAAACTCTCCAAATTGACTCATCCCCATACCAAAAGAGAAATTTTTATAATTAAAGTGAGCCATAAAACTATCAACATTATGTTTTATTTGTGAAGTCTTAAATCGTGATTTTTTTGCTTCTAAAGATAATGTACCATCTGAAACTTTTGCAATATTATTTACGCGTATTCCATAGGACAAATTGCTAATTGTATCATCCTCAAGAGTGTGAAAACTAAGGGTAACATCTTTTTGTTTAGTTTGGTTCACCGTTGAATTTATAGGTGTTAACATTGATTTGACTGATGAAATATCTCGTTTTATAAGTTTTGAACCGGGAAATGGTTCCGTCTGTTTTCCTGTCACTTTCTTTTGTCCCTCAGCTAAAATAACATCTTTATACCTAACTGGTTTTGGCATAGGTTTACTCACTTTTGCCAAAGTAGCTTTTGTAAACTTTAGTAAATCATTTCTCTTTTTTGATGGTCTTTGATTTTGTAAAGTTTGGAGTAAGTTTTGTAAAACTGCTCTTGAATGATTCCATTTTTCTTCATTTTTTTGTGCTATCAAACTTGCAGCATATCTATAAGATGCAAGAGTATATAAGCTATCTTGAACACTCGCTACTTTTCTATACTGAGGTTCTGCTCTGTCGTAAAGTTTTAAAGAATCAAGTGCAGCAGCATAACGAAACCTAATTCTATTGTCATCTTGATTTTCTTGTAAATAGGATTCATAAAAAGGAATTGACTCTTCTGCTTGTTTTTGAACAAAATGAAGCTCTGCAATCTCTTTAGCAATTTTTGAATCTTTAGTTTTTGAATAATAGACTTTATAAAACCTAACAGCTTTTGGATAATTTTTTGCTCTGTGTGCACTTATCGCTGTTTCTAGTAAAGCGTTCGTTTCTATCTTTTCTAACTCTGTTTTGGATTTACTATCTCCAAGTTGTGCTAATTTTTCCATATATCTATACGCTTTATCTTTTTGACCAGATTGTAAAAGCATCTCTACATAAAGTCTTAAAATTTCTCTATTTTTAGTTTTACGAACTATCAATTTTAAAGCAGATATTCCAAGTTTTGGTTTATGATTCCAGTTGTGAATTTTTGCTAAAAATAGCGCAGACTCTTCATTTTTTGGATGTTTTTTTACATAAGATGTAAGTGTTGATATCGCTTTGCTTTTTTGTCTAGCACCTTCAAGTGCAAAATAGTACTGTTTTAGTGCATCAAATGAACCTTTTTTTCTATACTCTTCTTTAAGTTGAGCTACTCTTTTTTCTGTAAGTTTTTTGTCTCTTTTTTGTAAGGCTTTTGATATGGTACTTTTAGGATTTTTTTTCTTATACAACTTTACAAGTGCTTCAGCTTCTTTAGACTTATGTTGTTTGACATATGCATCATGTAGTCCTAAAACAATATCTTCTCTATCACCAGACTTCAAAGCTTTTTTATACGCTATCTCACTTAATCCATATCTATTTTTTTTATCTTCTATTTGAGCTTGTAAAAAATGTCTATTTTGAGAAGAGAGTGAGGATTTTTTTAAAACTTTTTCTGCTTTATCATAATTCTTCAACTGAACATAACTATCAATGATGTAAAACTCAACATCAGAATTAAATCCAATATTGTTTCTTTTTAAGACATCTCCGAGTGATGTTATATACTTATACTGTTTTGAACTACTAAGTCTTTCAAAATATTCTGTTAACTCTGAAGATTGTGAAAGTTTACCGCTTTTTACAAGCGTCTCTATCTGCTTTAGTTTTTTGATATCATTTAATAAAAACTTAGCTTTTTGATTTTTTTCATCAATAGTTAAAACTTCTTCAAGAAGCTTTTGTGCTCCAGTATAATCACTTTGCCCCATGTATGAACGTGCTAAAATAAGCCTCATCTCTACATTTTTAGGGTTTTGAGAAACCTCTCGTTTAAGTAAATCAATATCTAAATCTATAGACCAAGATGAAGAGAACATCAATAATAAAATAAAAACTAAACGCAAAATAGACCCCTATACTTGTACAAAATATTAATAATGTATAAATATCGACTATTTTAAGAATTTATTTACAACTGTTGTTATCACACCTCTGTTTTAATACAAATCTCCTATAAAATCCCGCAAGCACAAGATAAAGACAATAAACCCAAATAACATTCATAATAATATTTTGTTTATATCCTACCTCTAAATACATGACAGGCAAACCAATCAAAACAGGCCATTTTATATAGTAAAAAAACAGTATCCCACTCCCATACAAATCCATTAAAGTCTTTTTCATACGATAAAATACTCCTTTACAAATTCTTTACTCTCAAATGGAATAGATTCAATAACCTCATCACCAATCTCAACACTACCCACCTGCTCTTTTGGAGTTTTTGTATAAGTTAAAATCAACTTTGCAGATAATTTTTTATCATCTTCACTTGCATCTACAGAGAGAAGTGACATAGGACCAGAAATATCTTGTGCTCTAGCAAAAATATATTTTGAATTTTCAATCTTTGTAAGTCTTTCATTGTCAGCTTGGTCTCGCCCAATTACCAGTTTTGCCCCATCAGGAAGTCTCAAATGCCGTCCTGCTTTTAAAAGGTCGATATCATCAACTGTAAATGTATCGTGTTCCATGATATCTCGTATCTTCTTTTCAAATGCACTCTCAGTCAACAGACATCCACCACCGGGACTCTCAAACTCTTCAAAGCCATACTCATCCGCCAAACGAAGCTGAACCTCACGACTTCTACCCTCAATCCCCAAAAGCTTCTCTCTATCAACCCAACCCTCCCGTTCAGCAATCGTTGGAGTCATAAGCTTAGCACTCATCGGACGAAGTATCAAACCACCCTCTTCATCTCCAGCAAGTTTTGTAACATTTCGGATAGCTTCAGTTCTTTGACTCATAGGTCTTTGCCCTATAACTTCTCCTGTGATGATAAATGAAGCATCATATTTTGGAAGAAGTGCCTTTGCAATACGAAACATATTGCCATGACAATCAATACATGGATTGAAGTTTTTTCCATAACCATATTTTGGATCAAAAAGTATCTCTTTTACAAACTGCTCTCTAGCATTCACTATCTCAAGAGTTGCACCAACCATCTCAGCACGAGTCCGCAAAAGCTCACTCTTATCCTCTTTTCCACCAAACCCGATATCGATATGAAGGGCAGTCACATCAATCCCCTGATCTGTCAACAACTTGATACTTATCATACTATCAAGTCCACCACTAAATAATGCTAATGCTCTCATGTTTGTCCTCTTCACTGAAAGTGGAGACTTTAGTCCCACTATTTCAAAACATTATAGCTTTACTTTGATGCAGGGTTCATCATACGCCCTAAAAAAAGTACGGTTTTTGTCGGAGCGTGGCATAAAGCAAATAAAAATGGACGGTTAAATTCTAGTTTTGCTTTAGATTCACTTGTAGTACCAAGTACCGCTGCGGTAGAAGAAGCTGCTTGTGTTCCATCTTCATCTATTTTCAAAAATGTCTTCTGAATGATTTGAGAAATACTAAAGTCACCTTCACTACTAATCTTTGAAAAATCTGCATGGTTTTGGAATGCATCTGTTAAACCAATGTTTTGTAAAGCTTTGTTTAAAGATATTGTAGTCTCAAACTCAAACTTTGGATAATAAATCTCAATCATCTCTTCATGCTCTGGCATGTTTGCAACCATTTCCAAAAACACCTCTTCACTCATGTTCTCTTCAAATATTTCAAATTGACCAACTGGAGGCATAAAAGTAAGAAGTCTAAAATCACTATCATTGTAATTCATACAAAGCATTTTGACACCATCCACTACTGCATGTCTAAAACGATTTTTTTGATACATCATTTTAGTACTGACAGATTTACCATTTGCCAAAGTAAAATTACCATCTTTTGTATTTTTGCTAGAAAACCTTTTTTGCCATTTTGCTTTAAGATAAATCGCATTGGTTACGATAAGTTTTGAATTTTCAGATATTGCACCTTGTGGAAGTAACTCTGTAATTTTGTCATGTGTAGTCTGTTTCGTCCAATCATTGATAAGTAGCCTACTATTTTCACTATCAGAAAAATCAACTTTTTTTACCTCAGCCCCATAATTTGTCTTCAAAGTATCTTCAAAAGTTTTATTTAAAACCATGCCATCTTGCACCCAAATCGCATTTGCAATCTCTAAATCAAAACTATCACTCACTCTTGAAAATGATAAATCCAGAGCATTTAAAGAAGTATGCCATTTTTCATCATCCATGCTAACACCTAAAACATCACGCATTTGACTATAAGTTTGCGTATCCGAACCAGCCCAAAGCATGTTCATCATGGTATAGGTAGTATATGAAGAGGTAAAAAAACTATCGTTATCGTTTTTCAATTGTTTATAAAGTTCCATTGAAAACTCATTACTTGATTTTTTAACCGCTAGTATTTCAGTAGAAGTGGCGTTAGGATTCATCTCTCTAATTAATTGCTTTGGGGATGAACTTTCACCTAGTTGTGCAGATTCGTTTGTTGAACCTCCACCACAACCTAGTATCATCAAAGGAAGAGCAAATAGTAATCTTGAAGATTTTAATAGTTTCATTGTGTATAACCTTTATTATTTCGTTATACAAGATATCGACAATATATAATAAAAAGTTATATCAAAAAGGGAAAAGTAAATAATTTTTTCTTATACTTTACAAAAAGTAACACTAAGTAAGAGTTCCATAATCCTCGTAAGGCACTAAGTCCCCTCGCCCAAGCTTTTTAAGATTTTCTTTGATTTTTCGTAGATAAAAGCTCTTCTTTTCAAAAGAGATATCTCTGTTGTGACTCACTTTCAAAAGCCCTTCTTTATTGTGTTTTGTCAAAAATACCCGAAGCTGATGTTTAAGCTCTTCATCATTAAGCTCAATCAAATCATCTCGTATCTTAATACCCAAAAGCAAAGGATCATCATATGCTTCACGCAATAATAGCTTAAATTCATTCAAGTGTCTTTGGAAAAGATTCTCACCAACTGTATCCATGATAGTGTTGATCATATAGGGCTTTGCAAGAAAAGTCTTGATCATGGAGAGTTCGGAAATATCTTCTCTTCGTTCATTTTGTGGTCGTGACTGTTCCATTGGGTGCTGCTTTTTAACCCTTACAAGTCTCTCATTCACACCTAAAATTGCACTGATGTAACCTTTATACTCTTCTTGAAGCATAGGAGAAAGTGTTTGGAGATAACTTGTCACATCTTTTAGAGCTTCCTCTTTTTGGATAGGGTCTTTTGTATTGTACTTTGAGATGATATATCCAAGAGCATATTCAATTAAAGGTTTTGGAGCATGAAAAAGTTTATTCAACTCTTCAAGTTGATGATTTTTAACCATATCTGCAGGATCAAGCCCTCCACCAAATATCACAACACCCCCACTAATACCACGAGAACTAAGCATCACAGAAGCCTTAAAAGCCGCCTGCATCCCTGCTTTATCCCCATCATAAGCCAAAATAACTTTAGGATTTCCACGACTAAGTATCGGAACATGTTGTTCAGTTAACGCAGTTCCAAGACTTGCAACAGCATTGGTAAAACCAGCTTGATGCAACATGATAACATCCAAATACCCCTCAGTAACGATAACTTCTCCCTTTTGAAGAATTGTAGTTTTGGCTTTGTGATAACCATAAAGAAGTCTTGATTTATCAAAAATTTTGCTTTGTGGAGAGTTTATATATTTTGCAGGATGGTCTGTAATAGTCCGCCCTCCAAAACCAACAATCTTTCCATTTGGTGTAAAAATTGGAAAGGTGATACGCTTGGAAAATCTTGCATAAGGTTTTCCATTTTCCCCAACTGCTACAAGTCCTAAATCTTTTGCATCCGTATAACTAACAGAGGATGAGCGCATATAATCAAGTGTTTTATGAGATTCTGGAGCATACCCAATTTCAAACTTTTCAATAGAAGATTCGTAAATACCACGGTCTGTTAAATAATGTTCCGCTTCTTTATTTTGATCTAAGTTTTTTCTAAAAAAAAGATTCAAATCTTCAACAATTTTTTTTTCACCCGTAAAATGATCTTTTTTCTGCTCCGTATGTCTGAGCTCAACATTGTACTGACTAGCTAGCTTTTCAATCGCTTCGGGGTAGTTTAACTTATCATATTCCATAACAAATTTGATGGCATCACCACCGACCCCGCAGCCAAAACAGTGATATATCTGCTTTGATGGACTTACAACAAACGATGGAGTATTCTCCCCATGAAAGGGGCAGTTTGCTTTGAAGTTTGCACCGCTTTTTTTAAGCTCGATATAACTTGCAACAACATCAACAACATCAAGTCTGTTTTTGAGAGTTTCTATGGATTCTTGCTCTATCATGTGGGTATTATATCGATATCATTTAATAAACCCCATTTTCTTACCATCTTCAATAGGATTTTCTGTAAGCTCCTCCAATATCTCATATATCTTTTGAAGTTCCATAGCCACCAAATCAAACTTTGCATCTTGGGTATTTTCAAGTTTTTCTATCTTTTGAAAAAGGTCTATGTAGTTAGAAGCATGTTGTCTTATCTTTGTAAAAGTCCTCATGATTGATATATTTGTTTCGATTGCTTTTGGACTTTTTAGAACGGTTGCAATCATATAAATACCTTGTTCTGTAAAGGCGTAGGGTAGATATTTACGATGTTTTCCTTTCTTACTTTCTAAGGTCGCAATTTGCGACCTTAGAGGTTTTTCATTTGAAGTCGCATTTTGCGACCTCAAGATTTTATATTCATCTTCAGTAATTTGAAACATAAAATCATCAGGAAATCTTTCAATATTTCTTTTCACTTGTTCAATTAATCTTTTTGTCTCGACTCCGTATAATAGAGCGATATCAGAGTCAATCATAATCTTTTGCCCTCTTATCTCTATAATTTTACTCTCAATTGCATGTTGGGGAATAATATCCATGTTAAGCCTTTCTATTTTTTGTTAGTGATATTCTAGTATAAAATTTACTTTACTTTTAATTGTATTTCATAATGAAATGTTTTTTTAACATCTTTTAGTAAAAAACTATTAACTTAGTAAAACTTACCGATACTACTTTCATATCAAAACACAAAAGGGTTTATATGAAGAAAGTTCTCACAGGTTTAGCTGGTTCAGCAGTTGTTGCAAGTGGTCTATTTTATTTTGGTTCACAGGAATTAGTGGCAAATGAAATCAACACACAACTAGCGGCACTGCAAACGCATGGTTTTGTTATCGAAGAGAGAAAACAAGATGCAACTGGGGAACATTTTATTATATCTTTAGCTGACATGCACAAGTTTGCAAAGCTTATTCCAGAATATGAAGCTGTACTTTTAGTAGAAGATAAATCTGCACTAAAAGAGTTTAAATTGGGTGTGGATTTAACTTCATCAGGTTCTGAGGTTTCAGTAGATATCTATCCTGTATCTTTGCCAACAGCAGAACTCTCGATTGAAGAGCAAATAATGATTGATAGATATATCACTAAAAAAACACTCACACTTCACTTAAACTATAACGCTGTGACCAATAACTTTGATGGGAGTTTAAAAGATATAGATGAGCAGATAAAAAGTGCTATTGGTGTGAAACTTATTGGGTTAGCTTTTGATGGTAATTTTAATGACGATAAAATTGCTTTAAACTATGAACTAAATGAATTTAAAATAGCTGATGACAAAAAATCTATCGTAGAGTTAACAGGAGTTTCAAGTTATGGAACTTATGAGGGATTAAACTATTATATATCAAATGGTACTACAGATATCGATAAAGTTTTCGTAAATATACCAGATACATTGGATAGTGTAGCATTTTTTGATACCAAACTCATAGTCACTTCAGATGTAAAAAATGACCTTTTTGAGAGTCGTTTGAGTATGGTTACTAAAACTGTAGATGCCTCTATCGAAAATGATAACTACACTTTAGATACTTTCACATTTGACTATGGCTTAAAAAACATAAACATTGAAGCTTTTGATAAGTTAGTTACAGCACTTGACAAAGAGAACCCAAACTTCAAATCTCCAGAGGTTGAGAAAAATATAGAAGATTTACTTGCAAATGGCATGGTATTTGATATCTATAAGTTTGGCATAGAAAACATCACACACAACAGCGAGACACTCAAAGGTTTTTCACTACAAACAAATTTTGAACTCGGAAATGATTTAGATATCCAAACAGTAGAAACTTCACCAATGCAAGCACTATCATCAGTCACGATGAACTCAAAGATAGAAATTTCTAATGAGATATTTTCAAAGGCGATACAAGACCCAAGAGCTATGATGGCGATGATGGTTCAGCCAAAAGAGGTAAATGGTTATAAGATATATGATATAGGGTTGAAAGATTCAAAATTAGAGGTAAATGGTTTGCCTATGATGTAGTCTAACTGGGTAGTTTTACCCAGTTATCGCTTCTCTAACTTCAGCATAAAAAAGTCATATCCACCTTCTCCAAAAGTCTCAGTCTCACCAACTACAAGAATTTTTCCATCTGACATTCTAGCAATACCATGAGCTACTTCTTTATTTGCTCCACCATAAACATTTGCCCATACAGAGTGTCCCTCAGAGTCAAGCTCCAACAGATAAAAGTCAAACTTTCCAAATCCAAAAGATTTAGTTGTGCCAGCTATAAGATATCCACCACCAGGGATTCTAGTGATAGAATTTGCCCACTCTTTACTCTTAAATCCATAAATTCTATGCCAAACTTGATTACCTTTTTTATCATATTTGATAATGTCAATATCGCTATGTTTACTACCAAAAGAACTTGTCTTTCCAGCTACAACAAAACCACCTTCTGGTGTTGCTGTGATAGCGTGAATAACATCTTCATTATCTTCGCCATAAACTTTATCCCAAAGAAATTTTCCTTTGCCATCAAACTTAAGCATGTAAAAGTCACTTCTTCCAGCACCGTAGGATTCAGTTCCGCCAGCAACTACAAACCCACCATCAGCCGTCAAAGTTATCGCATAGGCATCATCTTCCTCTTTTCCACCGATAGCTTTACTCCAAATCTCTTTTCCATTTTTATCGATATAAAGGATATAAACATCCCTTCTACCTTTTCCATAACTCTCAGTATAACCAGCGACTAACACACCACCATCATTTACTGCTACTACGGCTTTGGCTTCATCTTTCTCATCTCCACCAAAATTTTTCTGCCAAGCACGTTTACCTTCTGTATCAAACTTCACAACATAAACATCAAGGTCTCCACCTTCGCTGAAAGACTCACTTGAACCTACTGCGACAAAATTTCCATCAGAAGTTCTTGTGATTGCTTTTGCATAATCTTTCTTTTTCCCACCATAAGAGCTTCTCCAGATAGTTTTACCTGTTTTATCAAGCTTAACAATCAACATGTCACTTCGACCTTTTCCGTATGAGCGAGACAAACCAGCCACCATCGCACCACCGTCTTTGAGTGCTACTACACCAAAAGCTCTATCCCTGTCACCCCCACCATAAGGCTTTTGCCAAAGACTCTCAAATTCAGGTACAGTTTTTGTAGGCTCTTTTTGTAAGTCTCCTTTTGCGTAAAGAGAGGTTGTTAAAAGCAGTGCGGTAGATATTAAAAGAGATATTTTTAATAGTTTCATTAATGGCTCCATGATTTTTGTTTTATAAGTAATTTTTATAATTATACATAAGAGTTGGTTAAGAATGACTTAGGAACTTTTAGATAAGATAATCATATGAATATTATTAAAAGGATTTTACCACCATGTTACTTAGATTTTTAACGCTCTCTATTCTCTTCTCACTTACGCTATTTGCCCAAGAATTCAAGATAAAAAGCATTGATGGAGATATATATGATATCAATATAAGCAAATCAAAAATCACGTTAAAAGAGTTCCCAGATAAAGTAATATTACTTGATTTTTTCAGTACAACTTGTCCACCATGCTTAAAAGAGCTTCCAGAACTTACAAAACTACAAGAAACTTTTCATGACAGCCTGCAAATCATAGGTATAGAGTCTGCTTCAAAAAAAGATGATAAACAGATGCAAGAATTTTTTAAAAAATATGATTTAAACTATCCAGTTTTTGGTCTTAAAGAGTCAGGAGACCTTATCCAATATGTCCTAGAAAACACAAACTGGAATGGTGCTTTACCCTTTAAACTTCTCTATCATTCACGAGGAACACTATCTTATCAGCTGTATGGTTCGATGACTTGGGAGAAATTGACTGGGGCATTAGGGGATTTGTAATACCCATAATGCTATGATTTTTTCAAAAACTTCGTAAGTAAAACAATCCGCGTACCATTTACACGTCCCTCTATCTGTTCATGATTGTTGGTCAATGCGATATTTCTAACCGCTGTTCCACGCTTTGCAGTAAAGCCAGCACCTTTTACCTCTAGATCTTTGATAATCGTTACCGTATCACCTGCTTGCAAAACTGCTCCATGGCTATCAAGCGTTGGTGTTTTATCCTCATCATCACTTCCACCCTCAGCATCCGCCCATGCTTTGACATCATCTTCAAGATAAAGCATATCAAGTAAATCTTGGTTATTTGTTCGTTTTAACATTCGATATGCCATGACTTGAACCGCACTCTCTGTACTCCACATGCTGTCA
>JAOZKZ010000286.1 GCA_029935075.1 Campylobacterales bacterium | reverse complement strand
TAGCGTTAATAGTGCTAAAAAAAAGTACTAAAATGATGACAAAACGCATATGCATCTCCTACTGTGCAGTTCTATATGCTTTTGCACGAGCAAGAATTGCTAAAAGAGAAAGAATACTTATAGCAACTAAAAGCCAAAAACCGATACCCGCATAAGAGTGCGTCACAAACTGGGCAACCTTACCATCCCCAAAAACCGTCGGCATAAAAGGTTTAATTTTAAACGCACCATAATCATGCATATTGTGTCCAAACCAGTAAAGCCAGTACGAATAAAGAGCTATAAATATAACAGGTAGTGCTGCTGGAATCGCCATAAAAAGTGAAAATATCTTTCCATCATAGATGATAAACAAAAACATTAAAAATGCTGTAAATACCAAAGCATAAGGAGCTAAAACTCGCTCATAAGGTCCACCACGCTCCATAGGATCCATACCGATGTAGTGGTTGATAGTATTCATCTCATGGACTTCCCCAGAAAATCCATCAAAATGAAAAAATACAGGAATACCTTGTGGAAAAGCCTCTTTTGGATAATTTGGAGCTTCAAGAGAAACTGACCAGATAGGCATAGAAGCTACACCCAGCTCTGCATCTTCATCAATCATCTTTTGAAAATCACCTTTTACCTCTTTTGGTGTTGCACTGTTAAGGTATCTATCTTTGTTGTAAAAATTCCACAACGAAAATGAAGCAGGCGAAATTGACTCCACCTTCCCTTGATGTACTCTCTCTATCGCTCCGTGAAAACCAACTGTTGGAACCACAAAACCATATAAAAATATACCTAAAGCAATAATCGCAAAAACTTTTGATTTTACCATGGATGAATTCATATCTTTTTCCCCCTAAAAAATTTATTCTTATATCATCTGAACAACTTCAAATCATATAAGACAAATATACTCTTAATAGTACCATATATACAAGATAAAACATTTGACATGAGTCAATAAAGTAGAAATAAAAATGCACTTAAATAGAAAAAAGTTAAGAAGTATTTAAGTGCAGTTATACGCACAAGCCTTAAAACAGACAAGCACGGTTCACTATGCGTGAGCCCTCCGCTGATGAGATTCGTAAAAAAGACGACAACTACTTGTCGTCTTTAGAATCGGAACCAAAGCTAATGTGCCAAAGGCACCAGCGACGGAGACTTGCATGTCAGCGTTAGAAAAAGGGATTTACTCCCTTTTTCGTAATTAAAATCTAAAACAGATTTGCGTTTTCGTCAATCCATTTAAAGTATTCGATAATATCTTTAATCTCTTGATCTGTCATACCTTGATCAGGCATTTTAAGATTAAAGTGTTTAACCATAGCAGCTACATAAGGATCATCATATTTGTGAACAGGATTTTTGATAAACTCAGCAACCCATTTTTCACCATTTTCATGACGACTAAGAACACCTGTAAGATCAGGACCTGAACTTACTTTACCAACAACGTGACAACCAGAACAACCACCTTCGTGGAATGCTGTTTCTCCAGCTTCTGCTGTAGCAGATTGTTTAGTAGCAATTTTTCTAGTTAATAAATCTTTTGCTCTAATTCCAACATCCGCAGTTTTAACCATATATTGCCAAATCATATTCTCAAAAAGAATCGCTTTTTCAGTATCGCCAGCAGCTAGTGCTTCATCTGAAAGTTTTTTCTGACCTGGAATTTGTCCATATTGGTCAAGTGCATCTGTTACAAGTGCTGCAACCGTTGGATGATCACCAAACTTGTTGTCTTTTAAGAACTTAACAACACTTTGGATTACTGCATCTGTAGCTGTGTTTGTAGCAACTGTCGCATCATACTCTTTTTTAAGAGCTTCTGGACTCATCGCTGCCATTTTAAGCTTTTTAGCAGATGTATATTTTTTATTTGGATCTTTAACCATTAGGTAACCCATCATCTCTAAGTGAAGAGCTGAACAAAACTCTGTACAGTAGTAAGGAAATACACCCTCAATATCTGCTGTAAAGTGAACAGTTGAAGTCTCACCAGGTTCTAGTGATGCATGAATGTCATGGTGATCAACTGTAAAACCGTGTGTCTCATCTTGAGCACGCTCAAGGTTTGTCAAGTGAATCGTTATTTTATCACCTTTGTTAACAGTAATTCTCTCAGGATTAATGTGAGAACGAACCATCGTAGCAAAGATAGTTACATTGTTACCATTTCTCTCGATTCTCTCTTCACCAGCAAGTGTTTTACCTGGGTGAATTTTACCAGTTTTAGAATCCGTACCCATTTTGTATCTTACAGCTGGGTGAAGTTTACTAATTCTGATAGCAACTGCTTGATGTGGCTCTCCAAGAGGGAAAGGCATATCAT
>JAOZKZ010000099.1 GCA_029935075.1 Campylobacterales bacterium | reverse complement strand
ATACCTACTTGAAACAGCAGGAAAAATCAACTGTAAAGTTGAAACTACAGTGACTTTAGTCCTGTAGCAGATCATAATTACCCCTAGGGGTTATGGTTCAGTCCCATAATGGTATTGGAGCTGGTTGCTAACCAGTCGGTCGTAAAAGGCTTGAAGGATCGTTCCCTTCCTGAACCGCCAAAAAAAACGGAATGTGCGGTATTGGATGCCGACCTGTTTTGGGAACAGGGTCTTTTGACATAAGAGAGTTCGATTCTCTCCATTCCGAGTCATACGAATTAACTCACTTTCATGTAGTGTATGATGTTAGTAGTTGAAAAACGAAGCTAAGAAGTTAAGAAATATGTGGCAGTAGGAAAATAGTAACCCCGGGAGGTTGTGGACCTTCATTTTGAGAGTGCGAATCTCTCCTGTCACCCCAAACACGTAGGAATTGCCAAGTGGTAAGGCTACAGATTGCAAATCTGTCATCGTGGGTTCGATTCCCTCTTCCTACTCCAATTTAATATTCTTTTAAGATTTATTGTATTATAATAAGACAAAGGAAAGATATGAAAACAGTTAAAGTAAACGGAACAGTATATGAGATATTTTTGGGCAAAAGTTGTATTACTTATCCACAGAATATTTGCTTACAAGACAGCATTGATGAAATGCTAGAAGATATCGGTGAATTCAATACAAAATATTTAAAAGAAGTTTACCTCAATAACATAAGTTTTTATATAACATAGTAACAATGCCGATTTAGCTCAGCTGGTAGAGCAATTCACTTGTAATGAATAGGTCGGGGGTTCAAATCCTCTAATCGGCTCCAGATAATAGATTGATAGTTAATGAAAATAAGGAAGAGGTTCGACTCCTCGGGAGGGATGAGATGACTTCAATTCCCGCCAAGTATGGTGCCAACAAGGACAAAGGCCCATTAACTATCATTGTGTTATTAAGCACCATTCGTCTAATTGGATTAAGGCACGGGTCTTCTAAACCCGTTATCAAGGTTCGTCATTAAATAAATATAAATAAAGTATATTTAGGAGATGATTTGAACTATAAAAGAATATACACAGAAATAATAGAAAATAGATTAAAAAACCCAATAACTGAGGGTTATACAGAAAACCACCATATAAACCCTAAAAGTTTAGGTGGTCTGGATAACCCTGATAATTTGGTTAAGTTATCTGCTAGAGAACATTTTCTATGTCATTATCTTTTAGCTAAGATGTACAAATACAATTCGTTTAACTGGTACAAAATGAACCATGCGTTTATGATGATGAAATGTGAAAGCACAACTCAAAGTAGATATTTTAACTCTAGGCTATATGAATCATTAAAAGAAAATTTTTCTGTTGTAATGAGGAATTCCCAAAAAGGAAAGAAAAATTCTCAATACGGAAAAATGTGGGTATATAATACTGATAAAGAAGAAAATCGTAAGATTGGTAAAAATGAAAAAAATAAATATATCAGTAATGGTTGGGAACTGGGTAGGGTTATAAAATGGACTAAAAGATATTGTGAAGTTTGTAATAGTTTAATATGTTATAAAAGTTTATCAAAGTTTTGTTCAACCGAATGTAAAAAAGAGTCATTATCTTTACCTAATACCAATAGAAATAGAAAACATACAGAAAAAACAAAACAATATTTATCTTTATTAAAAAAAGGTACAGGTATGGGTAAAAATAACTCACAATATGGAACTATATGGATAAATAATGGGCTCAAAGCTATAAAAATTCAAAAAGAAGAATTTTCTGAGTATGAAAGTTTAGGTTGGTTTAAAGGTCGTAAAATTTTAGAAAACACACCCCCGTAACTCAGAGGCAGAGTGCCAGTTTTACATACTGGAAGTCGAGATTTCGATATTCTCCGGGTGTACCAAGGAAATAATATAAATAAACCAGATAAAGAAAATGACCAGCTTATGATACTAAATACCTGCTGTGGCAGGGGTTCGTGCCTGGGGTGCGGTCATCCACCATGTAATAGACCCAATCCACCGCCTAAGTGTGATTGTTGTTAAAGGAAACAAATGTTTAAAGAACTCTTCGAGGGTAAAAAAGGCTCGGTAAATGGGCTCCAGTGGAAAATTGAAGCTTATTTTGAGAAAAAAGGCTATGAGGTAGGGGTTTTGATAAACTATTTCAATGATAATGATATCAAGGTTCAAGTATATGAAACAGATTCAGAATCGGACATAATTTTAGAATACCGTATGCCTTTCAATAATCAAACTCCATCTCAAGTTTATAAAGAAACTATAAAAAGACTAGAAAATAAATGAAAACACTAATACTAATACTAACACTGCTCTTCTTCACAGGGTGTCAAGAGACCAAAGAATACCGAGAGTTTGTCGATAAATATCACTCAGAGACAAGGACTTTTTGTCAGGATGGTTTTCTGATGCGAGAGACCTTTGTTTCCCCTATGGCTTCAAAACCAGAACAAGCCCTGATTAATTCAGATGTGTGTTATAAGTGAAACCTTTAAGAAAGCAAAGAGTATAAATAACTTATGAAAAAACTAAAATACCTAAAAAAACTAAAATACCTACCTTTGCTTTTTATGGGCTGTGCCCAGCCAGAGCCTGCACCTAAACCTATGCCACAGTACATCCCTGAAGAACCTAACCGCTATGGGTATTGCCCTTATAATAAAAAGACCATAGATATAATAATTTACCCTAACCTTGCCGGGGAGTTCATAGCCTGTGAAAACCAAAAGATACAAAGATCAGGGGCATTAAGCACAGGGTCAAGGGGACACCTGACACCCACGGGGCATTTCGATGTCAAATGGAAAGCCTACGAATACGACTCCAAGAAATACCCCTCCAAAAACGGGGGTAATAATATGAACAGGGCTTTATTTTTTGATACCCTTGGGCATGCTATTCATATAGGTGATATTACTAAGACCTCACACGGGTGTGTAAGAACCAGACCCAAAGATGCGAATTGGCTTTATGAGTGGAGTGATATAGGCACTATAGTAAATATTCAAAAGTATTAAGATTATTTTAAGATTGTTATGGTATAATACAACATAACAAAAAGGAGAGACAATTAAAAGTTTATACCAAACGGTGGTGAGATACTTCGATGAAGTACACCAACAAGAAGAAGAAATGGAGTTTCAGATTATAGCAAAGAGTTACAGTGATGCCGAGGTGAAGGTACAAAAGGAAATTAAAGAACACTTTATCGGTATTGTTTACATGGCTAAATCAGACGCTGTATTGATTCAATAACCCTAGGTGGTTAGCAGCCTAATGAAACAAAATGTAGGAACCCGACTAACACGAAGAACAGCCCAAAGGCGTGTATAAATATTTGCTGTTCGATTTAAGGGGATGACATAGATTCGACTTGAGTATCATTAAATGAAAGAACAAGTATGTTTTAAAGGGACATTAAAACCCAAAACAATTTAAATAACAACACAAACTATAACGGGATGGATGCTCAAGTAGCATAATCCCTGGAGTTGGTCACTCCATTACCAGACGACCAAAAAAGAACAAGGCTTATCCCCTAAGGATAGTTGGTAAAGCAACTTAAACTTAAACAGTCACCAAGAACCACAGAACCAAAAAACTTGTAAATTCTGATTTTAGAATATTTAAACACATGGGGGCAGTTCCCATCATCTCGTTTGCTTAATTTTGATTAGGTCTAGCTCAACACTAGAAGCAAACACCCATCCAAATTCCTGTAATATAAATAATACAAAAGAGCATTATGAATCATTATGATAACTTAACTCCTGATTTTTACGAAGATAATAATTATTTTGTAACTGGGAGTGTGTCCACAGAAGAACAACACCCCAAAAAATACCCAGATAAACATTTCAGTAAATCACTCAAATATGATAATTTATTTGTATGTTCTGATGGGGAGTTTGATACTTTAGACGGTGCTCTTTATATAACAGAAAAGGAATAGAATGTTTCAAAGCAAATACTCAGGTCAAGAAGTAGAAGATTCAATAAACTTATCTACTACCACAGAAACAGGCAGAATAGGGTTAAGACTAAACACAGAAGACCAAGAAAACCATGGTGATATAGGTTCAAGAGCAACAGATTTTAGTCACTCTAATTCGGTGTCTAGTACCAAAGGAGCAACAGGGAATGATTCAGTATCATTTAATTTAAATACTACTGCCTTTGGCAAAAACTCTTCTGCCTTTGGAGAATACACCACCTCAAAAGCAGAAAATTCTTTTTGTATAGGAAAGTGTAACCTAGCCAAAACAGATACTAAATTTGAGGTAGGTATAGGTACAGATTCATTCAACCTGGCTAATGCTTTTGAAGTTTATACTGATGGTCGTTTGAGGGCACCTGGGTTGAGCACAGATTTGATTAATTCACCTATATCATTGGCTACTAAAGAATATGTAGATAGTACAATTTCTGAGTTTGTATCAGTTATAGAGGATACTGGTACGAGCGTTTATACACCAAATTTTGGTAATAATTATTTTGAATATACATTAACAGAAAATTCAATCCTGACAACACCAGTTAACTGGTCAAAAGGTCGGCAGGGTACTATAATTGTTATTCAAGATGATATAGGAGGTCATAGTTTTACTATTGAAAGTGCATATATAACACCTGCTGGCAGTCCTATTTTAGATGAATCTGCTGGTAATACAAGTGTATTTAAATACACAGTAGTATCAAATACTAAAGTGTTATTAGAATTTATAGCAAGTTTTTAAAAATTAAGTATGTTTTAAGGTTATTTTGATATAATACAGTAAGAAGGAAATGAATAATAGACAATAAGTTCTATGTTAAATACAACTCCAAGGACTACGAAGGATTGATATGATTGTAATGTTAATAGACAATAGTACTTTTGATATAAAAGAATATGAAAATATTGGTGAATATATTAAGTTCACGACAAACACCGGATATCCAGAAGAATATAAAGACCCTTGGACTAGTATCCTGTATATAAGAAAAAATAATGTGGACTAAAACACCAGAGGAAAAGGAAACCAAAAGGCTACATGTTGTTTTTAGTACCACCTTACATGAGCCTATGCCTGGCTCGGCAATAGACCAAGAAGCACTCATCAAAATAGAACTGGCGAATCAATTAGCCAAAGAGATGATAAATAGTGACCTTATTAACATAGAACGCCGTGAAAACCTCTATATGAATCAGATGGATTTCGTAGGTGAGGTGAACATAGCCCCTAAAGAAATTACTAAGGTAGTAAGAATGAAAGATGCTTATATGGTAAAGGGAAAGATGCTCACTGATAAACAAGTAGACGAGGCAATTTTTGCTCATTTTCCTGAGTATTTTTTGTAAGATCATATAAATACAATAAAGGTAGAAAATGATTAATAAATTAAGCAATACTGATTTTAAAGTATCTATGGGTTCTTCTGGCACAACTGCTGAAAGACCTACTAATTTACTAAGGGGTTCAGTATTTTTTGATACTGATTTGGGACATAGTGTAACATATAACGGTACTGATTGGGTAAATCACATGGAATCTGCTGTGGTGGTAGTAGATACGATAGCAGATTTAAGTTTAATTAATACTGATGAAGTGACATCGGCTTATGCTAAAGGTCATAGTATAATTTCAGATCATGCTGGTGGATTTTTTGCTTATGAAATAAATAGGGTTGGTGAAAATGACGCAGGGACTGTTTTTGATGGCTGGGTAAGACAGTATCAAGAAGATGTTAATGTGAAATGGTTTGGTGCTAAAGGTGACGGGATTACTGATGATTCAGTAGCATTTACTGATGCCCTTAATATGAGTACAAGAATATATGTGCCTGATGGGTATTATGTTAGTGATATAACTTCTTCACATATTGTAGATAATTGTTATGGTCCTGGAAAAGTCAATAATGGGGATGATAGACTAGCCTTGATGGACAAAATAGGTCGAGCAGATGCTTCTTCTGGAAGCAAACTAAAAGGTTTCGGGGGGATTTCTATAGGTGATGTAGAAAATAATATTAAATTGTGGGTTGGTTCTCCCGGGTGGTCTTATTTTACTGCTACTTCTAAAGGTAGTCCACACATACACGAAGTACAAGGTAATACACTTTCTACATTGGCTACTACTACAGTAGGTTCTAATATAGTAACTAACCATGCAGGACAAGATTATACTGAATATAGAGATTATTTTCCTGTTGTTTTTTATAATAAATCGTATAATATAATAGAAATGAATGATACTGTAATTACCCTAGAAAATACAGATAGTTCTGATGTTTCATTTACAGAGGAGATTACGGCAGATTTATGGCAAGCTGTAGAATCTTCCCGTGTACGATTAAAGGTAGACCAGGGCAGATTCTATACATTAAAGGTAGATGGTTATCAAAAGCCTGTATACAGGTTTAGTAGTTCTGTTAATTCTGGGGATTTGAAGATAATACTTCCTGATTTAACGCTGGCTACTGTAACAGAGATATTAGATGCTACTGACCCAGAAACAGAATGGAAAGAGTACACATTAGACAAGACTTACCCTGATGGTGAATATGATGCTGTTATGGAAACATACTGGGAAAAAACCGCTGGTATAGTAGCAAAACACATGCAAGGCTTCGGGGACGAGATGGCATTTCAAATGGTATCTGAGGTGGATGGATATCATATAAGATCTGGGTATGGTAGGGATGGTATACATAGACCAGTAAGTATAGAAACGGGCAATAGTATTATGGCTATGGAATGTCCTTATGACAAAGATGCAGAAGGCTCTATACATTTTTTAAACAATATCAATGAAGAAAACTTAGGCAACTTAGATAACTTAAAAAAAGCAAAAGTAGCAATAAGAAAGAGTACTGCCACACCATCTGAAACAAATGGCACCGACATGGAACCTATTTTAAGATTATGGGGTGAAAATGCTGGTACTAATAAATGTAGTATGGATGTTGAAAATATCAATGACTCCGGTGCGCCTAATATACAAGGATATAATTCAGGTGGTGCCCAATGGATGTCTATTCAAGGAAATACAGAAAAAGCAAGCTTATTATTAGGAACCAGAGATGCGGTTTATAATAATAATAATATTATTACTGGTATGCATTTCATGCCTGATGTATCAGAGAGTTATGATATAGGACATTCAGCATATAGTTGGAATAAGGTATATGCTAAAAGATACATAGCACAAGGTAATAATGGTATTTCTGGGTCATTTACATCTAATGATGGTAAAACTATTACGGTAACTGGTGGTATTATAACAGCCATAGTATAACAAGAAAGAAGGAAATAATGAAAAATATAATAACACATAAAATGGACCTAGAAGCAGTCCGTGGGTATATCAAAGACCACCCCAAGGCAAAAATATATGCAGGGTGTGATTCACAAAGATTTAAGAAAAATGGCAAATGGAATGCAAGGTTCATAGCCTGTATTATCGTGTATGAAAAAGATCACAATAAGATATTTGCCGAAATCTCAGTAGAAAAAGACTATGATTCAAACCCAAGTAAGCCAGTAATGCGATTGATGCAAGAGGTTTATAAAATAAGTGCTATTGTCCTTGAACTACAAGACGACCTAAAAGACAGGGAATTCGAGGTTCATCTGGACATAAACCCAAGAAAAACCGAAGGCTCTCATTGTGCCTTCAACCAGGCAGTAGGGTATGTCTTGGGCATGCACGGCATCACCCCAGTAGTAAAACCAGATGCCTGGGCTGCCTCGTGTGTATCCGACCATCTTGTTAAGCATAAAGAAGCCACCAAATACAAAGGAACAGAATGAAACTAATAAGAGATAATATCCCCGGGATGCCAGAAGATGCCTGGAAAACTGTCCCAAAAGACGAGGCCCTAA
>JAOZKZ010000014.1 GCA_029935075.1 Campylobacterales bacterium | reverse complement strand
TAGAGTTTTTAGCAACCGTTGATGTAGATGTAAAACAGAAAAATGGTACCAATAAGTATATCTTGAAAGAAATACTCCAAAAATACCTCCCTTCAAAGTTGATAAATAGACCTAAAAAAGGGTTTAGTGTTCCATCAGGTAAGATACTTAAAAATGAGTCTAGAGCATTTTTAGATCGTTATATCAATGAAGAGCGATTGAGAAAAGAGGGGATTTTTAGACCCCAAGAGGTGATGAAACTTAAAGAGCTCTTTTTAAACTCCAACTCTTACTATGATGCTCAAAATATTTGGAATATATTAATATTTCAGCTTTGGTATGAGCATTGGTTTAGTGAATAACCGTCGTCCCTCCATTATTTGCACAGTGATAAATAACTGTATTGTGTTTCCTCGAAAAGTAACGAAGTAACATCTTCTGTAAAGTAGGCTCGATAGAAGGGGTAAACCACGCATTATTACTCATCGCAATCATAAACTTAGGGTCATACTCAAATAGCTCTTCTCTTGTAGCTTCATAACAGATGGCATTTCTAAATATCTCTCCATGTATCTCAACATCTGTTGGATTGTCCGCGGTTTTATAATCTTCTGCTCCATTGTAAAAAATTTCATTTACAATTTTGCCTATAAACTTTGGAAGTGGAATCTCTTCTCCAAAAGGGACAAGTATCACTTTATTTGCAATGCTAACTTCTCCATCAATAAAATAGTAAGTAGAGTTATAGGAGTCAGTTTCCTCTGCATAAAGAGCACCTGTAATGATGGTAATTTCTTTTGAGAGTGATTTTAGTTTCTCCATTAAAAGCGGTTCGAAATTTAAAAACAGAGCAAAGGCACTTTCGCTGATAACTACAATCTCATATTTTTGTTCAATCGCTTTATAGATAATATTTAAATTATTTTGAATAGATTCATCTCTATAGGACTCTTCCCATTTTATATCTTGTTTAACAGCGGTTTGTGAAAGGTAGATTTTTTTCTTTGAGAGTGCTAATGGCTCAGGTGTGCTGTAGTTCACACTTCCTAAAAGTGCCAAAATAGCAACAGCTTTATACCATGATTTGAGTTCTATAAAAAGTGCAATAGAGAGTAAAAAGAGTCCAAACTGCCATTTTGTGACCCCAAAAAAACTATCTAACATGGTAAGCTCTGGGATAAACCAGTTAAAACTCAAAGGGTGTACAAAACTAAATCCTAAAAATAGTAATACTCTTACAAATGGATTTTTAAAAATGCCAATCATCCAAAAAAGTAACCCATAAACTAAACAGACAAGAAATATCATAATAGGTATCACAAACGAGGCATCATAAAATCTAAATGAAAAACCAATCCAGTAAAACCAAAGCAAAGCGATAAAAAAACCAGACCAAAAAAGTGTTTTTTTATCCCCATTTAAAAGTAGATAAAAGCCTAAAATTACATTCAAGGAGTTAATAAAAATTAAAATATTTTGATTAAATATCTCATAATGTGAAAGATATATAAAAAATGAAAGTAGGGCAGCAGTTAAAAAGCCTTCTGTTATCTTAGAAGTGCTAATATAGCCTCTTAAATTTTTAACCTTAAAGGATGGGTATGCAAGAGCAAGGAAGTATTTTAGCATCAATGTTACCGTTAGTTGTTTTATTTGGAATTTTCTATTTTCTAATTATCAGGCCTCAACAAAAGCAGGCAAAGCAGCACAAAGAGATGATTGATGCACTTAAAAAAGGTGACAAAGTCATTACAAGTGGTGGATTAATCTGCGAAGTTCTTAAACCTGAAGAGGATTTTATCAAAGCAAAGCTTAACGAAGATACGATTGTTAAAATCTCAAGAGAGTTTATCTCAAGAAAAATAGAAAAAGCAGAGGCATAGGCTAAGATAGATGACATATAGACTTATTATATTTATCGTTGCCATCATCTTTGGTGTGGTCATGTCAGTACCCTCTTTTTTACAGACAGAAAAAGGTTCTAAGATAAACTTAGGGCTTGATCTACAGGGTGGTCTTCACATGCTTTTAGGTGTTAAAACCGAAGAAGCTATCAAGTCCAAGATAAAAACTATCGCTTCAAGTATCAAGTTTTCAACTGATGACAATGATATCATTATCGATGATTTAAAAATCCGTGAAGAGCTTATCACTTTTGAGCTTTTGGACAAAGATGAAATTCAGTACATTGATAAAATGTTGAGTGAAATTCAAGGTTTAAATGTTGAAAAACAGGGTTTAAATTATGAGATAACACTTACTGAAGAAGAGAAAGTAATTGTAAAAGATTATGCTATCAAACAAGCGGTTGACACAATTAGAAATCGTTTAGATCAGTTTGGATTGGCTGAACCCACCGTTGCAAAACAGGGTCTTGATAAGATTTTAGTGGAACTTCCTGGTATCAAAACACAAGAAGATGAAAAAAGAGCAAGAGAGCTTATCGCAAAACCTGCTTATCTTCAAATGATGGCTGTGGATGAAAAAAGAGCGGATCAAGTTTATACTCTTAGTGAGAGTGGAGCTGCTGAATATGGTGATGTGATTTTGCCTGATGTCAACAAAAAAGAGAAACACCTTTTAAAAGAGGTTCCTATCTTGGATGGTAGCATGTTAACAGATGCTAGAGTATCTTTTAATGAATCAAATCAACCGATTATCAATTTTACACTAAACACTGCAGGAGCCAAAATCTTTGGTAACTTCTCAGGAGACAATGTCGGAAATAGAATGGCAGTTGTGCTTGATGGTATCGTTTATAGTGCACCTGTAATTCGTGAACGAATTGGTGGTGGAAGTGGTCAAATTTCTGGTGCTTTTACAATGGCAGAGGCAAGTGATGTTGCGATTGCTCTTCGTTCTGGAGCACTTTTAGCACCTGTTGAGTTACTTGAAAAAAGATCTGTTGGTCCCTCTTTGGGAGCGGATAGTATTAGAGCGAGTATGATGGCTTTGGCTGCTGGATTTGCACTTGTATTTTTCTTTATGATTTTCTATTATGGTTATGCTGGTTTGATTGCCGATGTTGCACTTTTAGCAAATCTTTTTATCATCATCGCCGTTATGGCAATGTTTGGAGCAACTCTTACCCTTCCAGGAATGGCAGGAATCGTACTTACAGTTGGTATGGCAGTTGATGCCAATGTTATCATCAATGAGCGGATAAGGGAGCTTTTAAACAGTGGAGCTACTATAAAAACAGCTATTGAAAAAGGTTATTCAAATGCCTTGACTGCAATTTTGGATGCAAACATCACAACACTTATCGCAGCTGTAATTCTTTATGCGTATGGTACTGGGGCGATAAAAGGTTTTTCTTTGACTATCAGTATCGGAATTTTAGCGTCAATGTTGACTGCGATTTTAGGAACTCACGGTGTTTATGATTTTCTTTATAAGCGTATCAATAAAAGTAAAGATATGAAAAAATGGTTCGGAATAGCAAGGGAGGCAAAATAATGGAATTTTTTAAATCACACAAAATACATGATTTTATGGGAAAAAGCAAAATGTTTATTGCGTTTTCCGCTCTTCTTATTTTAGCTTCTTGGGCACTTGTTTTTACAAAAGGTTTGAACTACGGTATAGATTTTTCTGGTGGAACATTAGTACAAGTACAATATAAACAAGCCGCTCCAATTGATAAAATTAGAGATGCTGTAGATAAATACAGTTCTGCAAGCGTTACAGAGTTTGGAACACCCCAAGAGGTCATTATAAAAATTCCTACTTCAAGTACAGAAGTTGGAAGTGATATTGGTGATGAAATCAGAGTGTTGCTTAAAGGAACTGGAGATTTTGAAGTTCGAAGAGTTGATATGGTTGGACCAAAAGTAGGAAGTGAGCTTCGTGAAAAAGGGCTTATGGCTATGGGACTCTCAATCTTGGCAATTTTAATTTATATCGCATTTCGTTTTGAGTGGAGATTTGGTGTGGCTTCGGTGTTTGCTCTTGTCCATGATGTTTCTATTGCACTGGGTATGATTGCCTTATTTCAAATTGATGTAAATCTTGATATTTTGGCTGCGATTTTGACGATCATGGGATATTCGCTAAATGATACGATTATCGTATTTGATAGGATTCGTGAGGGAATTCGTGAGTCTAAGGTCTATGATTTGTTTAAAATTATCAATGAGTCTATCACTAAAACCTTGTCTCGTACAACGCTTACTTCATTAACCACATTTTTCGTGGTTTTAACGCTTTATCTATTTGGTGGAGAGATTATCAACGGATTTAGTTTTACGATGCTTGTGGGTATCATTGTAGGAACTTACAGCTCTATCTTTATCGCATCTCCATTTTTAAAATGGCTTGGATTTGATGTTGAGGGTTATAAGGTAAATGAGGCAAGACGTGAGAAAGTAAGAATTGAAAAAGAGAAAATGAGATCCCAATATGAAGGTGGGACACTTTAACAAATTAGATATATTTTGTTGACAATAAGCACGGTTTATCTGTGCGTGAGCCTTCCGCTGAGGGAAACACAGCGTTAGCGTAGTATCGGGGAATTACTTCCCCGATGCGTATTAAAGATAGGAAGGATTTCCATGGATTGGGGAAAAGTAATATTTATATTTTTTGCTTTGATGAGTTTGACAACTACAGCAGGGTATTTGTATGATCATAATACGACGGCACTTTTTATAGCAGCAAGTATCAATCTTGTTTCGACATTGTTAAAAATTGGTGTTAAAAATGTACTTTCAGCTGAGCTTTTTGCTTCTTCTTTGGTAGCAGATTTGCATCTTATCCCTGCATTTTTATATGCTCAGATATTTCACAATACTGAAACAGCTATTGCTTTAGCTATCGGTGGTGTTATCGCAAATATATTTTCTATGGCATTGGTGCTTGTAGAGTCGGCAAAAGTTAAAGAAGATTTTTAGTGGGAGAGCGATAAGTGGAATATAATCCAGCAGAAATAGAGAAAAAATGGCAAGATACATGGTGTAAAAATGGTAATTTTGAACCACTAGATGATAAAAGTTTACCTAAAAAATATATCTTAAGCATGTTCCCCTATCCTAGTGGAAAAATCCACATGGGACATGTTAGAAACTATACTATAAGTGATGCAATAGCAAGACATTATAGGAACTCTGGTTTTAATGTTTTACATCCTATTGGTTGGGATAGTTTTGGTATGCCTGCTGAAAATGCTGCAATAAAACACAACCTTCATCCGAAAAAATGGACTTATGAAAACATAGACTACATGCGAGATGAACTTCAAGCTTTGGGGCTTAGTTTTTCAAGAGATAGAGAGTTTGCCACAAGTGATCCACTCTATACAAAATTTGAACAAGAGTTCATCATCAAAATGTATGAAGAGGGACTACTGTATCAAAGAAGCCAAAGTGTAAACTGGTGTGAGAGTTGTCATACGGTTTTAGCAAATGAGCAAGTGGTTGAGGGGTGTTGTTGGAGATGTGATAATGAAATCGAGCATAAAGATATGCCTGGATATTACATCAAGATCACAAAATATGCACAAGAATTACTCGATGATTTAAAAACCTTAGAATCAGGTTGGCCAAAACAAGTTATAACCATGCAAGAGAATTGGATAGGACGAAGTGAAGGTTTAGAGTTTGATTTGAAACTTAGTGATGATTCATCTTCAAAACTAAAAAATAGTTTTGAAAAATATACTGTTTTTACCACAAGGGCAGATACTATATATGGTGTGACTTATACGGCTCTGTCGCCAGAACATGAGATAGTGAAATACTTAATAGAGAATAACTTATTAAGTACTGCAAAAATTGAAGCAATTAAAAAGATGCAAGCTGTAAGTGAGAGAGACCGTGGAGCTGGTGAAAAAGAGGGACTTGACCTTGAACTTGAAGTTATTCATCCTTTAACAGGTGCAAAGATTCCTGTTTGGGTTGCGAACTTTGTCCTTGCTGGTTATGGTGGTGGAGCGGTTATGGCAGTTCCTTCCCATGATGAGAGAGATTATGAGTTTGCTAAAAAGTACAATCTTCCTATGATAGAAGTGATAAGTGATGCTAAAAGTGACCTCAGTAAATCTGCTTATACAGATGCAGGTGTTCTTATCAATAGTGGTGAATTTGATGGTGTTAAAAACACTAAAGCGAAGAAATCTATAATTTACCATTTTGAAAAGAATGGTCTTGGTAAAAAAGTTATAAATTATAAACTTCGTGATTGGGGAATTTCTCGTCAAAGATATTGGGGTGCTCCACTACCTTTTGTGCATTGTAAACTTTGCGGAATTGTTCCTGAAAAAGTTGAAAATATTCCTATCACTCTTCCTGATGATATTGAAATTACAGGAGAGGGAAATCCTTTAGATTCACACCAGAGTTGGAAAAAGTGTGAATGTCCAAAATGTGGAAGTGAAGCAACAAGAGAGACTGATACCATGGATACATTTGTGCAAAGTTCATGGTATTTTCTAAGATACTGTACTCCTGTTTCTAAAGATGAAGCTTTTAACCGAAAAGATGCTGATTATTGGATGGGAGTTGACCAATATGTTGGAGGAATTGAACATGCGATAATGCATCTTTTATATGCTAGATTTTTTACAAAAGCTTTGCGAGATTTAGGCTATATCAATATAGATGAACCTTTTACAAATCTTTTAACACAAGGCATGGTGCTTAAAGATGGTTCCAAGATGAGTAAATCAAAAGGCAATACTGTCGATCCTGATGGAATTATCAAAAAATATGGAGCAGATACCGCACGACTTTTTATCCTTTTTGCAGCACCTCCAGTTAAAGAGTTGGAGTGGAATGATAATGCAGTTGAGGGTTCTTTTAAATTTATCAAAAAGTTTACAGATCGCTCGTCTAATGTAACTGCCCAAACTTCTCTTGTTAAAATTGATCACAGCTCCCTTTCTAAAAACGAAAAATTAGCCCGTGCAAAAGTTTATGATGCTTTGAAAAAATCCAATGAGGTTTATGAAGGTAGTTTTGCTTTTAATACGGTTATAGCAGCTTCTATGGAGGCACTAAACGCGTTAAGTGCTCAAAAGAACTCTGATGTATGGAGTGAGGGTTATTTTGTACTGCTTCATATCCTAGAGCCAATTATTCCTCATATCTGTTGGGAACTTAGTGAAAAACTTTTCAATTTGGAGAACTTTCAAGAAATTGAGGTTTTAGAAGAAGTGTTTGAAGTCGATACTATTGTATTGGCTTTGACGATAAATGGTAAAAAAAGAGCCCAATTAGAAGTTTCAGCATCGATATCAAAAGATGAAATTTTACTTCTTGCAAAAGAGGCAAGTGCTAAATGGATTGATAATTTTGAGATTGTAAAAGAGATTTATGTACCAAATAAATTAGTAAATTTTGTGATAAAGTAGGAATCAGTAAATGAGAGTAGCAACACTTCTTTTTATGACACTTTTATTTATCTCTTGTGGGTATAAACCTACTTCAATCTACACCAAAGAGATTTTAGGGGATAAAATTTACGCTGAAGTTGAAATCTCTTTAGAAGATCCCGAAAATAGTGTCTTGATAAAAGATGCGTTAAATGAAGCGATTGTGAGTCAATTTCGTTCATCTATCGTATCAAAAAGTGAAGCAGATTCTAAATTTTATATCAATCTAAACTCTGTCTCTTTTGTTCCTATTCAGTACGATAAAAATGGTTATGTAATCGCGTATAAGACGCATGTAGGAATTAAAACACACTACATAGATAAAGATAACAAAGCATATGATATCTATACAAAAGGAAATTATGATTTTCCTATTGAGTCTAGTTCTATTATATCAGATACGAAACGATTTGAAGCGATAAAGTTTGCAAGTCAAAAAGCTTTAGATGCAGTTCGTAGTCAGATATCAATACGGAGTATAAAATGACTATTAGTGACATTGTAAGGGAAACGCTCAAAACATTAAATTCCAACAAAGTACCGCTAACACCCGATAATTATGCAAACATGTTTTGTAAAATTGCTAAAAAAAGAGGTTTTGATCTCATTGACTGTAATCGTAATGAGCGTTTTTTATCTAAACTAAACCCTTTTTTAAAAGAAGATACTGCAAAGTACAATATAAATACAACAGAAGAGCTTTTAACTTATCTTATAGCAACACTAAACAGGTTAACAGGGCAAGAGAAAAATAAACAAAATTTAATTCTTACAACCTTAGTAAAACGACTCCTTCAAAGCATAACACAACTACACAATAAAAAAGCAAGTGAGCTTGCAAATGCCTCTTTAGAGCGAATTGAATATTTGGCTGATTATAATACTTTTGAAATTATCAAAGATAAATGGTTTGATTTTTTAACAAGTTATGATGATGCTCTATTTGATAAGTTAAAGCCTTATTCTCAAGTACACAAGGGTGATTTGGACTTGACACTTAATGCCGTTGTAACTGCATTAGAACATGCCAAAGAAGATAAGACTATAGAAGCGATGGCATCTATGATTATCTCTTCACTTACCCCTTCTTTAACAGATACTATGGATGATGAGTTGGCAACACTGAGTTATGAGCTTAAAAATGCTCCACATATCATCAATGAAAAAGAGGTACAAAATCGCATTGCTTCTTTAGTTGAAAAGCGTATTAAAAGTGATAAAGAAGAGGTTAAAAATAGGGTTTTATCTCTTGATGAACTTCTTGGAGATGTCTCTAGTAAAATTGTAAACCTTGTTGATAATAGTAACTTAAGTCGTGACCGTATATCTGAGATCAAAAGAGAGCTTCTAAATTTTGACCATATAAATCACAATTTTGAAACTGTAAAATCTAGATTGACTAAAATTGCTGAATCACTAGAGCTAGAGACAAATCTTTTGGGTAAAAAGATGCAACAAGATGATGCCATAGTGAGAGCTCTTCAGGTAAAGATAAAAAAGTTAGAGGGTGCATTAAATGTTGCTAAAAAAGAGAGCAAAAAAGATTTTCTAACCTCTTTGGTTTCAAAACGAGGACTTGATGAAGAGTTAAATCGAGTGGAAAAGAGTTTTATAAGATATAAGATTGAGTACTCAATCTGCTTTTTTGATATAGATTTTTTCAAAAAAGTAAATGATACTTATGGGCATGAAGCAGGGGATGCGATACTTAAAACACTTGGTGCAGTTTTTATAGATATGAAAAGGGATGTTGATATCATAGGTCGATATGGTGGAGAAGAATTTTTAGCAATCCTTCCCAATACTCCACTTGAGGGTGCTTTAGTATTTTCTGAGAAAGTAAGAAAAAAAGTTGAAGCATTTGACTTTCTTTATAAAAGTCAAAAAGTACCAATTACGATAAGTGTTGGAGTGGCACATTGTAATGATTATGATACTCAAAAAGATATGATTAGTGGTGCTGATGAAGCATTATATGCTGCTAAACAAGGAGGCAGAAATAGAGTAATGCCAGAGCCAAAATAAGTGTTAGATAAGTTCTTAGCTTCAAAGCCACTTTATTATAAAGAGATTGATTATACTCGCATGCCAAGAGCTTGGGAAAGTGTTAGGAAACATTTTTCACTTCCAAAGATTGTCCATGTTATAGGCACAAATGGAAAAGGTAGTAGTGGGCGATTTTTAGCCCATTTTCTTTATAAAAAAAATCTTAAAATCGGGCATTATACTTCTCCTCATGTTCTCCAATTTAATGAACGAATCTGGCTAAATGGCTCTAATGTTTCAGATGAGACACTTGAAGTTAATCATCAAAAACTTCTCTCTATTTTAAGTAGTGAATTTCAAGAATCCCTCTCTTATTTTGAGTATACCACTCTTTTAGCAATGTTGGTTTTCCAAGAGTGTGATTATATCGTACTAGAAGCAGGACTTGGTGGTGAATATGATGCGACAAGTGTATTTGGAAGTGATTTAACGCTGGTGACTCCTATCTCTATAGACCATGAAGCTTTTTTGGGTGATACGGTAGAAAAAATAGCAACCACAAAACTCAATGCGGTTCGAAAATTTGCAATACTAGGACTTCAAGAGTATAAGAAAGTTTATAAAGTAGCCAAAGTACTTTCTCGAAAAAAAGGTATAGAGGTCTTTCGATATGACCATTTTTTTAATTTTGATGAAATATATGAGGCTAAAGAGCGTATAAAATCCCTCACAATGGCTGATTTTTTTGTAGACAATTTACTTTTAGCTATGGCAGGAGCAAAGTTTTTTGGCTTTGAGATAGATTTTAGTGAATTTGATGATTTTAAACTCTTTGGTAGGTGCCAAAAAATTAGTCAAAATGTCACAATAGATGTAGGGCATAATGTTGCAGCTGCAAAGGCACTTTACTCTCATTATAAAAATTCTAAGATAGTTTTGGTCTATAACTCCTATTTAGACAAAGATTATGCAAATATATTGAAAATATTGAAGCCAGTTATTAAAAGAGTTGAACTTTTGCCGATATTAAATGAAAGAGTTGAACAAAAAGAGATTTTAGAAGAGACATTGGAAACTTTAAAAATTGATTTTGACAATTTCAAAAAAATTAATGAAGATGAACACTATCTTGTATTTGGTTCATTTTCAGTTGTGGAGGAATTTTTAAAATATGATGGAACTCAAACACAATCGTAGTATCATAATTCTCTCACTGATAACCTTTACATTTGTAATCGTTGCCCTTGTATCAGCGTTTTATACCTCCAAAGCAGGTGAAATCAAAAAAGAGCAGTTAAAACTCATCCAAGCGAATATCATTCTCAATCAAAGCATCCAAAAGAAAAAAGAAGAGTTTGCTCAAATCCAAGATAAAATTGAAGATATCGAAGCGTTAATTGGAAAGAATAATAGAAATACAAATAGCAATATTGAAAAGCTTGTAGATAACATGACTATAAACACAAAGAAGCTGATAGTTGATAGTATTCCTAGTGGATATCCAAGTGAAGCTCAAAGAGTTACTTCACCATTTGGTTATCGAATACATCCTATACATAAAACAAAACGATTTCATCATGGTATAGACTTTGGCGGAAAGCTAGGAACTCCTATCGTTGCAACGGCAGATGGAATCATAGAGTTTTCAGATTTTGATAAAGGGTATGGAAACCTTGTAGTAATCCATCATAATTTTGGTTTTAAAACCGCCTATGGACACATGCAGAGCAATCTGAAAGTGAAAAAAGGAGACTTTGTAAAAAAAGGTGAAGTGTTAGGCTATCTTGGAAATACAGGCATTTCAACAGGTCCACATCTGCATTATGAAGTGAAATATATTAAAAATGTACTTGACCCTAAAAACTTTTTAACTTTTAAGATAGATAATTTCGAATCTCTTTTATATACCGAAAATAGAATTGCATGGGATAGTCTTACGCGGGCTATTATGAATTTGTATGGTCGGGTTAGTTTGTCGAAATTACTTTAAATAACTCGTAGGAATTCTAATAATATTGTGATTGGTAGCACTTAGCGTATCGTTATTTTCTTCTAAATCATTTTTATAAAGTTGGAGTTGGTCACTTAAAACTAGTAGCCAATTAATAAGTTCATCACTTCCTGTGCCCTCAAGATGTCTACATTCGTCAAGTACCTCTTCTCCTAAAGTGACGATTTTATTGATAGGTGTGAGTTTTAGATAACCTGTGGATGATTTTACATTGTGAAAAATTCTGAAAATTTCATTGATATTGTTTGTATAGAGTTCCTCTTTTTCTAATCCTATAACCAAAGTATCAAGTGACTCAATCATAAAAGAGTAATGTGAAAAAAACTCTTCAACAATTTCTATGTCAAATTCTGCTTCTAAATCAGTAAAAATACCCATTTTCTTCCTTACGGTTTTAGCATATGTCCCATAAACAGTATCTGTCCAGTTTCATTATCTATAATCTGATAGATAAATGGTCTGTCTAAAGTTAACTCTACACTAGGCACTTCTTCAATCGCTGTAGTAGCTATCAAAACAGCAGTTGCAGCCGCTGCTTCGGTACCTTTTTCATCTACTTTGATAAAAGCTTTATGCATAATATCGCTGATATAAAGTGAGCCACTTTTGCTCATCAAACTAAAATCAGCTTCATCCCTATTAAAAGCACTTTTCATTCCAAGTGTCTTCATGGTGTCTGTTAGGCTTATAGAGTCAGAAGTAAATTCAAATTTTGGCATCTTTAGTGTGACTCTATGTCGTGTAAAATCACCTTTGATATCATAGGTGTCTTCTTTTGGAAGAATGAGTATCATCGAGTTTTTGCCTGTTTTATAGTCTAATTTTACAGCTTGCAAGGATGCATCTTCATAATAGGGGAAAATTTCTGTTTGGTTCATGTAGTCTACATCTTCTATCGTGTTGTTAAAAGAGCCTTTTTGTGTATTATCAGGGTTAAAAACATGTTTCCACTCTCCTTTAAAATAGGTAGCGTTACTAAGAACCATTCTTGTCATGGAGTTTATGGCACCCTTTGGAATTAAATCTTTTATTCTTTGTTCGGTTTTGTCTTCCACCCATCTATTTATCGTTTTTCGACTCTCTTCAGGCTTGTTTTGGTAATCCAAAGTTTTCAGACTTGCCCCATAATTTACCATGATAGTATCAATATAATTTTGTTCAAACTCAAAAGATTTTGAAGGCCAGATGGAGTTTGCAATTTTAAATATATCTGTGTCATCATTTATATTTAAACCAAGGTCAAGTTTATTGAAAGCTTTGTGTAAACTATCATCATCAAGTGTTATTTTAAGTGCTGTTTTCATCTCCTGTTTTGTTACTCCACTAGCTCCTGCATAAGTCATCATAAGAGCTTGGGAGATGGAGATAGGAGAGAAAAAGGTGTTGTTTTCATTGCTATCTAAATTTTTATATAGTGAAAGTGCAAATTTATTGTTATCTTTCACCAACTGGGAGAGTTGGGTTTTGCTTACTTTTGGCTCTAATTCTCTTTGTAATTTGCTTTCAAGTTCATTAGTTTCACTACCGCAACCCAAAAAAAACATCGCCCCTACAAAGGCTGTTATAATCTGTTTCATATTAATTCCTTGATACTATTATAGCAAAATTTTTAAAGGCAATACTTGCAAGCTAGAGTCTTCGAATACCTAAAATCAAAACCAGATATCCAAATCCTCATCACAAAAGATGACAAAGAGGCAAAAATTGCATCTGAAAGTGCTACATACTTAGGATATCAAACCTACCAACTTCCCGATTTTAGAGCCACTCTTGGAGATGATTTACGACCGTATAAAGAGGAGATTTTTGAGATAAATTCTGCTCTAAATGATTACTATGCAAATCCTAAAAAATCGATTTTAATTGCTCCGTTTAGAACCATGATAAATGCACTTCCTAAAAAGGAGCTTTTTCAATCTTTTGATATTGAGTTTGGCGATACGATAAAGTTAAAAGAGTTTAAAGAGAAACTTCTTCATTGGGGTTATACATTTGTTGAGATTGTTGAGGAGAAAGGTGAAGTTTCGTTTCGTGGCGATATCATTGATTTGTACCCTATAAATGTTAATAATCCTGTGAGGATTTCTCTTTTTGATGATGAGATTGAGAGTATTCGAACCTTTACATGTGAGACACAAAAGAGTGAAAAAGAGGAGTTAGAATCTATCTCTGTGATACCTGCTTTGTTTGCCTTGGATTCAAATCAGTATGAAGCGTTACAGACAAAAGTAACAAATCTTAAAAGTGATAGTTTTGAAAAAGATATCTCTACGCTTGGATTTTGGTGTTTAGAGGATTTAGCTGAAGATTATCTAAAAGAGAGAAATGTTATCTCTGTTTCAAACCTAAAAGAGGATATTAAAGATTTTTTCTCTTTCGCTGAGGATAAGGCAAAAAAAGAGCAACTATTAGCGATACCGCTCATCCCAGAGCCAAAAGTTTATAAAGATATTGAAGTTGCTGAGTTAAATGCCCTTGTAAGTTTTCATAAAAAGAAGAAGATAACGATAATTGCAAGAAATGAGGGTTTAGCAAAACAGTCAGGAATTGACTCAGAGATAAAGGTAACTTATCAATATAATGAACTTATTGTCAATGTTTTAAGTGATAGTGAACTTATCGTATCTCTAAATAAAACAGAGCGAAAAAAGAGACGAAAACGAAGTAAAATTGTTTTAGATGATTTGAAAGTCAATGATTATGTAGTCCATGAAAACTACGGAATTGGTATCTTTAAAGGGCTTACCAATACGAAAGTTTTAGGAACGGTTAGAGATTTTGTAGAGATAGCTTATCAGGGGGATGACAGGCTTTTGATTCCTGTTGAAAATTTAACTTTGATTGATAGGTATATTTCCGAGGGTGGATCTTTAGCGATAGTTGATAAGTTAGGAAAAAGTAGTTTCTTAAAAATGAAAGAGAAGACGAAAGTCAAACTCTTTGAAATTGCTCGTGAAATTATCGAGATAGCAGCAAGTCGTGAATTGATAAAAGCAGTAACATTAAAAAGTGACCATGCCGAACTTGGAGTTTTCCAAAATGATGCTGGATTTGTCTATACTGATGATCAAGATAAGTGTATCAATGAGATTTTTGAAGATTTGAAATCTGGGAAAGTCATGGATAGGCTTTTGAGTGGAGATGTTGGTTTTGGAAAAACTGAAGTTGCCATGAATGGAATCTTTGCAACGGTTAAGAGTGGTTATCAAGCGGCATTTTTAGCACCAACTACACTTCTTGTCTCGCAACATCTGAAAAGTTTGAAAGAGCGTTTTACAAAGTATGGGATTTCTATTGTAAAACTTGATAGATTTACAACTACAAGAGAGAAAAGTGATATTTTACGGGGATTAAAAGAGGGGACTATCGATGTCTGTATAGGGACTCATTCACTTTTTGGTGTGGAGTTTAACAATCTTGCTTTGATGATACTTGATGAAGAGCATAAATTTGGAGTGAAACAAAAAGAGAAATTAAAAGCCCTAAAAGAGAACCTTCATGTACTATCGATGAGTGCTACACCAATTCCAAGAAGTCTGAACATGGCTCTTAGTTCTATAAAACAATATTCACAACTTTTAACTCCTCCAAGTGAGAGAGAAGATGTTCGGACTTTTGTAAAAGAGTTTGATGAAAAACTTCTCAAAGAGATTGTGCTTCGTGAGACAAGACGGGGTGGTCAGATATTTTATGTGCATAACCGAATTGCGAGTATTGAGGCAAAGAAAAAAGAGTTACAAGAGATTTTGCCAAATGCTAAGATTTTGGTGCTTCACTCTAAAATTTCGGCGGCGGTTACCGAAAAAGAGATTATGGCATTTGAGAAAAAAGAATATGATGTTTTGATTTCGACTACAATTATTGAGTCGGGTATCCATATCCCAAATGTTAACACTATCATCGTTGAAAATGCCGATAGATTTGGCATGGCAGATTTACATCAGCTTCGAGGGAGAGTAGGGCGAAGTTCACGGGTAGGGTATTGTTACTTTTTAGTAGAAAACAAAGATACGATTTCTGATACCTCTAAAAAGAGATTAATTGCTCTTGAATCAAACTCATTTTTAGGTAGTGGCTCTGTTTTGGCTTACCATGATTTAGAAATTAGAGGTGGTGGAAACTTGATAGGTGAGGCACAAAGTGGTCATATCAAAAATATCGGGTATTCGCTTTATCTTAAAATGTTAGAAGATGCTCTAAATATGCTTCTGAATGAGCAGAAAACTGAGAAAAAATTAGTTGAGATAAAGTTAGCCGTTAGTGCATATTTGAACAGCGACTCTGTGGGAGAAGATAGAATCCGACTGGAACTTTATCGCCGTCTTAGCCTTTGTGAGAGTGTAAATGAAGTGTATGAGATAGAAGAAGAGATGATCGATCGTTTTGGCAAGCTTGATGAATTGACTAAAAACTTTTTAGAGATTATTGTGATAAAGATTTTAGCTGCACAAAATGGAATCAAATTAATCTCTTCGTATCATCAAAATATCACGATTGTTTATGATAATGAGAAAAAAGAGCAGTTGAAATCTCCTAGTAAAGATGATGATGACATTATTGCCACTGTGTTGAAGTATTTGAGGAAATAATACTACTCCAAGTGATAAGCTATCTTTGCACCATTTTTAAAACAAACTTATGATAATATTTTATATATTTTAGTCGAATTGGATTTTATGAAAAGATTTGTATTTTTACTTACATTTATTGTTGTTGCACTTCAGTCAAAAGAGTTTGAGAAGTTGGAGTTTCAAGGCAAAGGTATTGACTTTTTGATGGGGACTTTTTCTAGTTCTAGTCTTTACAAAGTTATTGGAAAACCTTATCCTCCATTTTATACACCATGGAGAGATGACCCAACTTTTGAAGAGAATGATATACCAAAGTATGAAGAGCTGATAACGGACTATTTTTACTCACATGGTTTTTACAATGTTGAATTAAACGCAAGTGTAGGGGAAAAGAAACTAACAATTGATATCCAAAAAAATGAACAGATAAAGATAAAAGAGATAAAAGTACATCCTACAAGTGGTTTGGCCCAATATCTACCGTTTAAAGTTGGAGATGGTTTTACAACGGAGGGTTTTAAAGAGAGTAAAAAGTCAATTGAGAGAAAACTTTTAGAAGAGAGTTATCCAAGATATGCATTTGAGGCAAAGGCTTATGTTGATTTAGATTTGTATGAGGTTAAACTCGATTACTATGCAGATAAAAACATGAGCGTTACTTTGGCTGAAACTCGCATCGAGGGAAAAGAAGATGTTGATGAAGAGATTATCAAAGAAGCTATCACTTATAAAATAGGCGACAAGTATGATATCAGAGAGTTAGAAAAAACATACGATAAGATTTACGAATATGGAGTTTATGACTATATCACTGTAGAGCCAAAAGTAGATCAAAATGGTTCCCATGTTCCTGTAGATATCAAGCTTAAAATGGGTGATACAAAATTTATCAAAAACTCATTTGGTTACAATACAGATACAGGACCTCGTGGTTCACTCTCTTGGTTAGATAAAAACTTCTTTGGAAACCTTAAAGTTTTTGAGGTTGGACTAAATGTTTCAAAACTCGGTTATGATGTTTATAATATTTTTTACAACCCTCGTATCATACTCCCATACATCGGAAAGATTGATTTTAAAAATGAGATAAATTATCATCTTATAAAGTATGATAGTTATGATGAACAAGGTTGGGTCAACCGTGTGACTTTTGGAAAAAAAGCGTTTGGGCTTGAGCACTATTTTGGGCTTCTAACCGAGAGCAATAAAATCATTTCAAAAGTTGAAGGAACAGAAGATGAGAGTGGAAGTTACTTTATAAACTCACTTTTTTATAGACTTCTAATTGATAAGCGAGACTCAATGGTAAACGCAAAAAGAGGTTATTACGCTTCTCTTTATGTTGAGCGTTCGGATAAAGCTATCGGTTCTGATTTGGATTATCTTAAAGCTTTGATTGAGCTTCGTTATATCAAAAGTTACTTAGCTGACAAACTGACTTTCGGTATAAAAACCCGCATAGGTTCGATAAATAGTGATGTTCCTACTTTTAAAAGATTTTATACCGGTGGTTCGTTTACCAATAGAGGGTATGATTTTCAAGAGTTGGGATTAAAAGATTCTCAGGGAGTTCCTAGAGGTGGAGTTTCTCTTATTGATATTCTTAGTGAAGTTCGATATGAAGTTTATCCAAAGTTGTCTGCGGTGGCTTTTTATGATAGTTCGATGTTGAGTATTGAACCTCATACTTTTGATGATGAGTTTCACGATAGTTGGGGTTTGGGAGTTCGCTATCTTACCCCTATCGGACCTTTTAGGCTTGATTTTGGTTTTCCACGAGATGAGAGAGGCTGGACTTTTCATATCAGTATAGGACAAGTATTTTGAAAACGATTTTAAAAGTTTTATTGGGATTTTTGTTACTTGTTGTTGTGCTTGTAGCTGTTTTATTGTTTGGATTAAATAGCCAATCTGTTTTAGATAAAGTAGCCACAACTGCTATAGCAAAAACTGGATTGGATATCAAATACACTAGCCTTGAAGGCGGACTCTTTGATGGACTTAATATCAAAGGTTTTAACTATGAAGATAAGGTAAAAGCAGACCTAAAATTCAAAGCGGATTTTAAAGCCATGAGTTCTGGGGTTATCCATGTTGAAGATATTAATATCTCAAATCTTTGGATAGATGAAGCGTTTTTAGCAACTCTTTCTGGTGATTCAAATACAACTGAAAAAGAAGAGTCCAAAGAGAGTTTTATAAAAAGATTGATTGTTGATAGTGCAACTTTAAATTTAGTAGATTTTCATTATGAAGATTATGTGGTGGATGTGTTAAATCTACAAATTGATAATCTCGACTATGATATGAAAAAAGATATAAGTGCAGATATTAAAGCTGAGTTTGAGAGTAGTGTTGCAAATGCAATTTTAAATGCTAAAATAAAAGATGAAAAATACACTTTACATGTTGAAGCTGACCCTAAAAAAGAGTTTATAACTCCGTTTGTGAGTGAGCATAATATAACGATAGAAAATGCTCCCCATGTTGTAATTGATGCAGATGGGGATTTTAAAAAAGTTCAAGTTGATATGCAAGTTGATGATACAAAATTGCTTTTTCAAGATATAGAGATTGCCCCAAAAGATTTGAATCTATCAGCACTTTTTGATATAGAAAAAAATGATTTGGAGGCAACTTTAACGGGATTAGTTGAGAGTTCCGTTGCTGATTTGAATTTAAAAAGTGAAGCAAAATTAAATATAGAAGATATAAATAACACGCTTTGGTTTACACTAAAAAGCAATATCTTGCCAAAAGATAAACTGTTAAATGAACAAAATCTTACAGTCCAAAAGATGCCAGAATTGACACTTCTTGCTGAGGGTGATTTTAAGTTGATAAAAACTCAGATAAATGTTTCCCATGGTGTGATAAATTATAACGATATAACTATTGAGCCAAAAGCTACGGAGATAAAGGCAGATTATAGTTTAAAAGATGGAAATTTGGATGCTAAAATCCTCTCAGATGTTATATCAAATGTTGCGAATTTTGACTTAGATGGGGCTGTGAGTTTAAATAGTAATGATATAAATAACTCTTTAAAAATTGACCTAATCTCACATGTTCTCCCTAAAAATGAATATTTTAAAACAAATCTTCGTGAGCAAAATATCACAATTTCCAAGATGCCGAAATTTTTGCTAACCCTTAGTGGAGATTATGAGAACTTGGATTTAAAAGCAGAAGTAAGTGAGGGGGATATCACTTATAACGCTATAAAGATTCAACCAAAAGTTGTTGATATAAATGCTACTTACTCATTGAGATTAGGTAATCTACATGCCAATGTTTTAACAGATATCAACTCCAATCTTGCAGATGCAGATATAAAAGCAGTTATCTATGCAAATACAAATGATATCAATAACAGTTTAGTCTATACTGCAAATGCCATGATACTCGCTCCTAAGAGAAAAATAAAAGATTTTAATATAACAATTACAAAACCAACAAAAATAGCATTAGATATAAAAGGTGATGCAAAAAAAGCCCAAGCTGTTTTAGAGACCAAAGGGGAACTCGTTTATGAGAAAATAAAAATTAGACCTCGTATCTATAATACAAAAGTTGATTTTGATTTACGCACAAATGAGATAGATGCAAAGATTTTCGCTGATATCTTTTCAACTGTTGGAAAGCTAAAGACAGATGCAATTGTCTCTCTTGATTTGGATGATCTGAACAACACACTAAAATATGATGCAAATTTACTTATAAAAGATACTAAGCCATTTAAAGGGGTTGATCTATCAAGTTTGGGAACCATTAAAGCAGTTGCAAAAGGAAGCCTTAAAAACCTTGATGCGAAAGTAAGATCACCTAAGCTTACATTGACAGCCAAAAGTAGTGATTTTGATAAGTTTTATGTAGATATCGATACAAAAAAGATCTATATTGGAAAAATTTACAGATACCTTCCAAAAGAGCTTCAAAAAAGTTTTGTCAATGTTAAAAGTAGTGGATTTTACAGACTCTCTCAAAATGAGGCAAAATTTACCACAAAACTTAGAGGTTTAAAATACGCTGACAAGGTTATTTCCACAAAAGAGTTTGATTTTTATATGAAAGGTGAAGATATAAAACTTACAAACTTTTCACTTTTGGCTGATGGCTTTGACATGGGAATTGACCTTGAAAAAGTTGGTGATACCATAAAAGCAAAAGTAAATAATAGAGCGATAACAGCTCATGCCGATATCAAACTTGACCCACTTTTTGTGGATGCAAAAGCCCATATCAATTCTATTGATAAACTCATCAAAGAGATTAACAAAGTCTATCCACTACAAGTTGGTATGAAGATAGATGGAAAGTTGGATCTAGTGGCAAACATGGAGGGTGAGGATGCAAAAATTGCACTTACATCAGATAAGATAAAATTTGAAGATGGAAATATTGTAAATCTTAATCTGCTTAGTCTCTACAATCCAAAAAGAGTTTTAGTGAAAAAATTTGATTTTGAACTCAAAGATTTTGAGCCAAAAGAGTTTAATCGAAAAGTTAAACTAAAACGAGATGGTTTGATAACTTTAGATCAAGAGACAAATACAATTGATATCGCACTTGAAAATTTGTTAGAGTTTAAAGGGAGTCAAAAAGGTGATGTTGCTACGGGAAAACTGAGTACAAAAGATCTGATGTTGGCTTATGGGGATTATGGCTCTATGAAACTTACCACAGAACTTGACATGTTCCAATCCCAAAAACAGTTGGCAGTTACAGGTTTTATAGAGCTTGCAGATACTGAGATTACTTATGAGTCGTCATTTTTAGATATCTCTAAAGATCCAGATATTATCATTATCACAAGAGAGAGCAAAGGGAAAAAACCACCAAGTGATAACTTTTTATTAAACACTTTTTTAGATCTTGACATAAGGACTAAAAATGAGATGCTCTACAAAGTAGGTGCTGGAGAAATTGAGTTTGCCCCAGATATAAAAGTGCGAAAAGATTTTGGATTTTTGCCAAAAATTACAGGTAAGATAAAAGTGCTTGATGGATGGTATGATGTAGCTGATAAAAGGTTTCAGATAGAAGAGGGTGCCATCGCATTTCGTGGGCAAGAGGGGTCAAATCCCCTTCTAGATATTCATGTCAACTGGGAAGAGATAGATGATGTTGTGATTATGATTGCTATTGGTGGAGATAAAAATAGACCAAAACTTGTCTTTAGCTCAAAACCTATGATGAGTAAAAAAGATATCTTCTCTTATCTTCTGTTTGGAATGAGTGCGAGTGAAACTGAAGGGGCAGCCACAAGTGCAAATAAAGCAGCTGAAAAGATTTTTGGACGGGCAATTGCAAAAGATTTGGCAAGAGAGTTAAATCTTGACAGACTTGATATGAATAGAAATGTACTTGGAGGAATTGACGTAAAAGCAGGTAAAAAAGTCAATCGAAAAAGTATCATCTATTATAAAAACAAACTAAACGAGAGTTCAGTCATGTATGAGCGAAAAATATCTAAAAAATGGAGTGTTGAGACTGAGGTTGGTAAACAGGGGCAGGGTGTTGATATCTTTTATAGGAAAGGGTATAAATAATACCCTTTCCCCTTTTTTACCAATCCATTTTTTGATTACTTCTTCTTGAAGCATTACCTTTTATAATCAATCCTTTTTCACCTTTACCCGACCATCCAGCTCCAGAAGATATATTTATATTGCAAGAGTGGTTATCTGTTGAGGCATTAAATCTATTGTAGAGAAGCCATGGATCTGGTTTATACGTGATTCTATCTCTAAGTGGAGCTTTTGGTATAGTAAGCTCAATCAAATCCACTTTATTGTATTTCACACTATTTGAAGTACTGCTTATGATTTGTCCTGAGTTTTGTGTTAGATCAACAAAATCATTATTTGCACTATTGAAATCTTTAAACTCCCCTCCATCACTATATTGAGCTTCTTTTAAAATATACCAATTGATATTATCTTCACTCTCTTTAGTCTTTGCATAGATAAATTTAGCTCTATCTGCATCTTTGGCATAAACCTCATGAAAAACAGTAATATTGTGCTTCTCTCCTGTACCATAATAGTTAGGGGTATGCATCCTACCATAATAAAAATCAGCAGATTGGCTTAGTGAAAAATTATTACCACCGTTAGCTCCATCAGAGTTTGAAATATTTAGATCTGTATTTGTGATAGTTAACTTTAACGGCTCTTTTACTGTAGTTATATCTCTTCCAAAATTGATATAGATAATTGGGTTTGTCTCTCCATGCGTAAACCTTGAGGAGTTTATATCAAAAGTAAAGCTTCCTGATGAACCTTCTCCATGATGTATTTGACCTTCAATTTGATCTGCCCAGTTCAGTATCCCTGTTTCACCTTCTGTGTTGTAATTGATTTGTAAAGTTGTATTTTTTGCATAACAACCATCATGATAATTTGTTAACAATACTCCGGACATGTTATAAGCCTTGACAGTAGCATTAAATTCTGCACTCATCTGGGCTATATCATCTAAGTTCGCATAGTAAGTAAAATCTGGAGCACCATTGTTGAGTGACCAATTTTCTACCTTAAAATACCCTGCAACAAACTCCACCGACGATATATTGGTTGCTGTGATTAATCGTTGTGCTTCATTTGTGTCATTTTCATCTACCAGAGCAAACTCTTGTCCTAAAATTTCAGAGATATTAAAATCCAATTTTCCTACTTCAGAGTAGTTGATATCTTGAATTATTACACCGTTAGTAAATTGAATCGTTGAGAGATCCATAGTTCCAGTAGCACAAGATGAATTTATTTCAGTATAGTTGATGTCAAATGAAGTAGTAATAGCTTCGTTATATGCTTGTACTGGATTATTAGCCAAATCAACAGCTTTCAGGTTTGGTGTAAAAGCTGCTCCTGCTTTTATGCTTGTTGGAAGTGTAAATGAAAATCTATCTGGTCGCACTGCAAAGTTATCAGTTGCTTCATTGTCATAACTTGTACCGTTATAATCACCATAAAGTCTAACACTTGCGATTTTAACAGCTTTGTCTACACTTACTGTTACTGTTGCTGAACCTGTTACATCTGTTTGTACGGCTCCACTCCATGTAGAGATAACTCCAGCAGTATTTGTAATCTCAATTTTGGTAATGTTCATATCTTCGACATATTGGTTTCGTGTAAAGTCATATGCCTTAATGGTAAAATCAAAGTTTTGATTAACGATTTGTGTTGTGATATTTCCTTCAAATCCTGATG
>JAOZKZ010000013.1:16373-23137 GCA_029935075.1 Campylobacterales bacterium | reverse complement strand
GTTGAAACTACAGTGACTCTCCTTACGGAGTAAGAGTCCTGTAGCAGATCATAATCTTGTGTATCTTACACTTGAAGAACACCTTAAGGTTCATATCCTGTTGCCGTATTTTACCACCTGGGAATACCGCACAAGCCTGAAACCCCTGGATTAATATTAGATGAGTGGTAAACTTTAAGCAAAGTTATGGTATAATAGGGTAAATTAAGGAGAGAAAATGGATACCATAACAAATGTAAAAGAACTTTTGGATACATTTACCGTAACAAAAGGCACCGATTCTTACGAGTTTATGAAAGACGGGATTAGTGTAGGGGTAGGACACATTGGGGACAAGTTTTCTGTAGCCTTTGGTGCTTATAAGTACAAGAACCCAAAGACCATAGCCAATAAAATCCGGCAAGAATACAAAAGAAAGAAAACAAGACAAAAAAACAAAAACAAAGACCAAAGAACCCAAAGAAACCTCTTTAGTGTATTAAAACAAATCCCAGAAGCACACATCCAGAATATTGACCAGATACTGGGATACGGTAGTACTAAGACCTTTATAGTAAAGGTAAAAGGACAAGATGTTGTCATCAAAGCCCAGAATCAAGAGATGTCTTTTAGTATTAGTTTTAATACCCTTGTGAACCCTGTTGAAATCAAAGAGTTCACCGATAATGCACAAGAACTTTGGTTTATGGCACAACTGTAAAATGCAGACTAAAAAACACTCACACCTTGAAATATTAACAAACCAGATTTCAGGGGTAGTCGTAGGCTGGCTGGTAGTATTCTTTGTGTTTCCTTTAATCGGAGTGCCTGTTTCTACTTCTCAGGCCACTGTGTCTTCTTTGATATTTTTCGTCACATCTTACTCCAGGATGTATATCATAAGAAGAATATTCAACACTATTTCTAAAAAATCACTCTAAATTTAAGCTCCCTTTAAGCCCTTTTTAACCTCCTTTTAAGCATACTTTTGGTATAATAGTATATTAAAATGAAGGATTCAAATGACACAGGAAACACAGAATAAACAATACACATTTACTTCAGTTACCGCAGTAGCATTGGCGATGATGAGAAACATAGGAACAAAAGGGATAATTTTTTTGCCGTGTAAAATGGGCGAGACACTAAAAGATGTGGATAATAGAAGAAACCAACAAGATAATTCTGAATCTATGACAAACCTAATCCCGATAGGACATATAGCTACGAGTCTCCCAAGAGGTACTGACTATAAAATCAGAAGCATCGGTTGTGAAACATTAGATGACTTTGATTGGATTGATTATGACAGGGATTTTTATGAGTATTTTGATGATGATAACGCATCTAAAAAAAATGAATATGTTTGGGTAAGAGTCGATGATGTTTTAACAGAACTTGGGCTTGAATTTGGACCGGAGATATTGTCTAATCCTGATTTTATAGAAGCACTGATTAATAAAATAAACAATCAAAAAATGAAAATTTTACAATCACTGGGGCAAAAAACTACTTCAGTCGTACTTACTTATTTACAAGAGCAAACAATACAAGCATTATTAAACTCTGAGTATAGTAAGTTTATATTAAATTTGGTAGCCAGGATAGGAAAAACAGTAATAGTACTAGATTATGTTAGACGATTTGCTGAGGCAAAAAAAAGAAAAATGGTTATAATAATAGCATCAAAATCATTAGGGTCAAATGTATCATTTAGTGAGGATTATATTAAATTTGGATATACAGAAGATATGTTTATATTAAAAGAAATTTCTTTACATATAAATGAAGACAAATTTAAAACCAATGGTGCTTTACATAAAGAATTAAAAGCTCTTATTGGTGACATGGATTGTATTATTGTAACCGATGAGGCAGATTTTGGTTCCCATACGGAGGATGCTATAAAAAAATTGATTACTATTAAAAATAAATATAAACTAAATATAGTAAATCAAATAGCTATGAGTTCTACTGGTATTTCTAAAATCGCAAAATTAATGAAGGCTGTATAATGGAAATTAAAAAAAAATATATGCAACAATTTGTTATTGGGGATATTGATGTTATTAACATATCACTAACTGACAGATTAGAAGCTCAAGAAGCTAAATTAGAAAAAAATGTAATGACACCGTTATGGCATGATGTTGTACTAGAAAGTACAGAAGACCACAAATTTTTAAATATTAATCAAACATTTGAAAGCCCAACAGCTTTGACTAAAAATTTACCACAAATATGTGATATCATAAAAGGTGGTGATTATGGTCTTGGGGATGATGATTGGAATGTAAATTTGGTTTTTATAGGTACAAAATCCAACAAAGCGGTTGATAATTTATATGATAAACTAATATCTCAAGAAAGCACTTCTTCTAGGTATGGTTGGCGAATTGAAAAATTAACTGGTGATAATACAAATAATAAAGAGGCACATAAAAAGGTAAAAAAAGCAATAAAAGAAGAAAAATTGACTGGTAGAAACAGACCTATACTCTTACTGGCAAATAAATTAGCAAGAAGAAGTTTTAGTGTAGGACAAATTTCAAGAGTAATACTATTTAAGGACTCAAATGCCAATGATAGTGATTACCAAGCTTTTATGAGAGGTGGTACACCATTTGGCAATAAAACAACATTTGATGTCATAAGGGTTTCTTTTTATGATTCAAATGCCGAGCCTGATCCTTTAGAAAAACTATTAGCATTACAAGACTTAAATCCAGACCCAAAAGCAAATGAAAATCAAGATAATAAAGAAAAAAATTTAAATAGAGTCAAAGAGACTTTTAGATTTCAATCTGTCATAAAAACAACAATGACAGCCGATAAAATAGAAGCCCAAAAGCTTGATATGAATAATAAAGCATTGACAATGCTTATAGACTCTACAAAAAATATAAAAGATTCTGTAGAATTAACTGCTATAGAGCTAGTAGATATGTCCAATTTAAAATTAAATAATAAATTTTCAGGTATATTTAAAAATATACAAAAAATTATACAATCTGAGCTTACAACAAAGAAGGGTACTAGTGGTGGAACTGGGGGTGGTGGAACTGGTGGAACTGGGGGTGTATCAAAACAAAGACTAAAAGCATTGGATGGTTATTCTTATATGTTGAATATGATGCCTTATGTTCTTAGTTATGCTTATGGTAGAGATTATACATTTAAGGAGTTTTTAAATAATTACCAAGATTTTATTCAAGATTATTTTTATATAAATTTAAAGGATTTTGATAACAATTTATTAATACCAAATTTTAAATATAGATTAAAAATAATCTTTGAGAATAAAAGAAATACACCTATGTATGAAGAACATATATATGAATTATATGCCAGTGCATTTAATGGGGGTTTTAATGAAAATTATTAATGATATGGTACCAAATAATGATTATTCAAATAAAAAAGTTATGGTTGTATCAAGAGCACAAGAAGTACCTATGTTTTTGGATTTATTGATTAAATATGGAGCTAATGACATTGTAGTAGCGATGTATGGTCACAAAGCTATCATGAAATTAATAAGAAAAATGGCTAAAGAAAGGTATAAAGGTATAAATATAAAAATAATAACTACAGACAAATTGTTGAAAATGATCACAGGAGAAGAAATGAGATTTGACTTTATCGTGGGCAATCCACCATATAATGGGTTAAAGCAACTACATCAACAGATATTTAATAAATGCGTAAATTTGTTAAAAGCCAACGGAGAGTTGAGTTTTATACAACCAGCAACAGCATATCAATCAAATGAGGAATTTTTGAACAAGAGACATACCCAAAAAATGATTGAAATTATAAAATTTTATAAAACATCAGTAAAGATTGTTGGTGGTGGGGTTTTTAAGGATAATCTCATAGCAACAGAACTAAGCATTACAAATTTGAAAAAAATAGAATCCACAGAAAACATAGAACAAGTCGAGTATTCAAATGGTAAAATTTATAAAGATGTTGATATAAAAGACATATGTGTAAATAACACACCCCCAGGCATTTTTCATTCTATACATAATAAATATAAAAAATTGATTAATAAGAATGGAAGTTTGCTTGATATTGCGAAAGAAGAACCCAAAGAAAACACTATAGCTATAGCCAAGATTCGGGGGCATATTTGCACAACAACCGCAGCATACAAGTCTGATTTTTTTACTTTTTATTCTGGACCTAATAAAGAAACCACAAAAAACATAAAATATGGTCTATTATGTAAAAAAGGACAAGAATCTAATATGTATGCTTATTTAGATTCTAAGTTTGCTCGATATGGACTGTCTATGTTAAAACTAAATACAAATATCATAAGTGGGGGTAAAATTGCTTTAACCCCTATAGTCGATTTTTCAAAATCATGGACAGACCAAGAATTATATGATATGGCTGAGTTCACAGCAGAAGAAATCAAAGAAATTGAAAAGGTTATTCCTATATATGAACGCAAATAATCATTATTCAGAAGAAAGAGACGATAGAGTAAAAGAAACAGCCGAGATTTTTACACCTCCTTGGTTAATTAATGATATGCTGGACACCTTGGATTACGATTTCAAGAACCACGACCACACCAAAACATGGCTTGACCCTACTGGTGGCTCAGGGAACTTCTTGATAGAATTGGCAAAAAGGGGCATCAGGGTGCATAATTTATACACGCTTGAGCTTATGCCAGATAATGTAGAAACCATAAAAAGAAGACTAAGAGAATTTTACGGTGACACTGATGAGGTGAACTACCACCTAAACAGGAACATAGTCCAAGGTGATGCCTTGACTTATCATTACGAGTTCTGGTGGCACGATGACCTCATGGAAGAATCTTGGTAATTCAGGATACTTCAGGGGATTTTAAGCTCTTTTATGGTATAATAGTATATTAAAATGAAGGATTCAAATGAAACAGAAAAAACCAACACTAAACGACATAAAAGAAATAGAGGTTATTTCACCTTTGGTTTCAGAGATGTATGCCCCTATTTATTCAAGTGAGCTAGTCCAGTCATTAGCCCCTGAGTTTGAGCTGATTGATGTCAAAAGGATTTATAAGGCAAATACCATGCATTATGTAGACCTTAAGGATAAAGACAATTCAGTAATCCGTATCTATAATAGTTATGACCGCAGGCTGGCATTTAGGATGAGCCTTGTATCCAAGGACAACTTCACCGTAGACCTTGGGACAGACAGAATTATCCACAAAGGTTTAAATGCCAAGACCCTGACCGACAACCTAAAGGATACCAAAAAGAGTATACTCAAGGGGGTTAAAAATGCCAAAATTGTAGCCAAGAGGCTCAACACCACAAAGATAAGACCAAGGTTCGCCAGGGTGGTTTCTGATGTTGTTTTCAACTCCTTAATCCAGAAAGAGGGCTTCCAAGGATATACCAATTATACAGATGTTATCAAAAACATAAGTGTAGCTGAATACATTAACCAGAGCACCAAACGCTTCATTGAGGGTGACTATACTGTTACTTTTTCTGGAAAGAAACGAAAAGGACAAAAAATCACCAGTGCTTTTAAAAAAGTAGAGATTCAAAATAAGCTAGTTAAGATAATAGCAGAAGAGTACCCTGAGTACTTCCTGTAAGGATGATTATGAAAGATGGAATGACTTATCAAGCAATAGCAGAAATACTAAATATCTCTGTTAAAGAAGTAAGAAAAATAGAGTACAAAGCCCTAAGGAAGATGAAACACCCTTCGGCTCTGAACAGAAAACTTAAAGACTACAGCACAATAGAGTTAAAAGCAGAGGATACCATAGACCTATGATATCCAAAGTAGATGCCAAATTTATAAATAGAGTGTAAGTTGATGGTGTGCAAAGCCTCTAATTCCTGGTTAGATAGCCTTACAAAACTTAAAACAGGAACTACAATGAAATCAATATATAAAACAGGTCTGATTTATAAAATATCATTTCAAGGATCAAATAGGCATTACATAGGTAAAACTATGTATGACATTAGCATCAGAATAACAGATCATATTAGAAAGTCAAAAAATAAGAGTGATTTAGTTATACATAGAGCTATAAGAAAATATGGTGAATTAAATATGAAGATTAGTATATTAGTAAATCATGTACCAGAAATATTTATCAATGCTTTTGAGATGTATTGGATAAATCATTACAATACATATAAAGATGGTTATAATATGACTATAGGTGGGGATGGTGGAATAACATATAAATGGACTGAAGAACAAAAAACAGCACAATCTAATAGGATGATGGGTGGAGTATCACCAGCCAAGGGATATAAATGGACTGAAGAACAAAAATTGAAACACACCGATAGAATAGGGGCTAATAATCCTTTTTGGGGTAAAACACATTCTGATGATCAAAAGAAAAAATGGTCCCAAGCTAGGGCAGGGGTAGAACCATGGAATAAAGGTGGAACTCATTCAGACGAAACTAAATTAAAATTATCTAAATATGCCAAAAAACAGGCATCACAGAAATATAAATGCATATATTGTGGAGTAATGGTAGATAAATTAAATTTGGCAAGGTGGCATAACAAAAATTGTAAAAGGAATATTGATGATATCTGATATAAATAGAAAATTTTTTAGATTATCTATGACAAAACTTAAAAAGGACACAGATATAGACATGTCTGGGTGTTGTCCTCTTTGTGGTGATACTAAAAATAGATTACATCTTTTTGATCCTGGCGATACAGATGGTATTATAAAATGTTTTAACGGGGGTTGTGATGCTGAAATTGGAATGTCACTTTATAACTTTCTTA
>JAOZKZ010000013.1:0-16273 GCA_029935075.1 Campylobacterales bacterium | reverse complement strand
TGTTTTAACGGGGGTTGTGATGCTGAAATTGGAATGTCACTTTATAACTTTCTTAAAATGAACAACTCAAGTTATCTTAACCAATACAAGCAAGCTACCTTTAAGAAAACCATTCAAAACTTAAAGGAAACTGAGAGTCTTAAAGACATTATGGACTCAGTAAAGAAAAAAACCCAGAAAGAATCACAGGAATCCCAGAAAGAAATTCCCTTGACTAAGTTGTTCGGTAAAGCCAAGGATAACGAAGAGTGCCTCAGGTATCTAAAAGAAAGAAAAATCACCCCTAGTGACGATTGGTATTTTAGCAAGGAGAAGTTTTTTGAATACCAAGGTAAGAGTTATTATCTCTTGGATTACTTATTAATCCCTATATACAACCAAGATCACAAGTACAGGGGGTTTTACTCAAGAAGTATCCATGAAAAGAGGTTCAGTACATTCCTTTTACCAGACACGGAAAAGATTTGGCTAAAAAACCCTGATAAAATACCAGAGATAATCACAGAGGGTATTTTTGATGCCCTGAGCACAGGATTTTTGAACCCTGGGGCAATGCTTGGAGCCTCCTTGAGCCAAGAGTACATTAAGACACTCCCTAAGAATGTAATAATAGCCACGGATAACGACCCAACAGGGATTAAAAAAGCCCTTGGGTTCCTGGACAAAGGTTTCAAGGTATTCGTATGGCCAGATGTCAAGGAAAAGGATTTCAACGAAATGTTACAAATAGGATACACAAAAACATATATAAAACAGTTCATCCTTGATAATACTCAAGAAGGGGTGATGGGCAAAATCAAACTTGGTATAAAGGAGAAATAAAAAGGGACTTAAGATTGTTTTTAGGTTATTTTAAGGTTATTTTGGTATAATAGAGTATCTTTAGGGATCAAAGGTTATAAATAACTAAAACCTAAAGGAAAGACAGTGAAAATGTTCTTTAAAACAGCTGACTCAAAGCTAGTAAATTTACAAAATGTTACCTCTATTGCATTTGAGGAATATATAGACAGAAATAACAAAGAAAAATTTAAAATAATATTTAATATGAATTACGGGGTCTCTTTGAGATCAAACCCAGAAAAGCTGATATCTGATTATGTTTATTCTGTTTATAACAATAGAGAAGAATTCGAGGATTCTTTGAACATTTTGATGGAATTAGTCCCAGAATACCGATGGATTAAAGCAAAAGAACCAAGGATAATCAATCCTTATCATATAAGTTTTTTAACACAAGATGACAAAAGAAATAGGATTATAATCAACTTGGCTACGAGTGCTTCGTTTCATGGTAATTCTAGTAGCATTACCAGTGATTTTGTATATATTAATTGCTCTGATAGACAAGAGTATGAGACTAAACTTAAACAAATTCAGGAGGTCTTAGAAGACTTGATACTTTTTTAAACAGGACACAGGATGACACAAAGAGAGAAAATAAAAGAGCTGATAAGGCTCAACAAAGAAATAAAAGGAAAGAGAATGGATTTTGATTCGTTATTAGACACACTAGATGATACACAAGAAATGGTAGAACCAGAGCTAACCGAGACACCCGAGACACCAGAAAGAGGTGATATCCTTGATGAAATGGAAGATGTTGACTTCAAACCAGAAGAAACCACAACCCAAAATACGGATATTGAATATGCCCAAGAAACAGATGCCTATGTCAGAGCCAAGCTACAATTAGAAATGGACATCAAGGCTATCAAGCAAGAGCAAAAAGACCTACAAGACGAGTTTAAAGACCAAGGTGTAGACATCAAAAATGTCAACAAGGCTATTAATGAACTCAAAAAAGAACTCAAAGAAACCCCGGATGAAGCCAAGGATATACAGGCTTTGAAGTCAAGATTTCAGGCAGATGATGGAATTTATACTACTATTACTATGAGTACAGAGTAGGGTGCCCGACCACGAAAGGGACTACTCTGAGTTTTACTTGTTGTTCCTGGAGGAGCAAAAAGCCCTTAAAAAAACAATCAGAGAAAAACAAGACGAATTCCTCATGGTTACTAAAGAATACGATGAATTAATATGTACTAAATCGGTGCGGTTGGTGGTAAAAGAGATTCTTAAGGATATCAGGAAAGACCAAAGAATAAGCCAGAATGAAAAACGAAGAAAAGACCAGATAAGGAAAGAGAATGAAATATGAATTAAATGAAACCAATTTTCATGAATATTTTGATTATAATGGCAATTTATCACCAACTAAACTTAAAAAAATCGAATGCATACCCCATGATTTTATTTGGTGTAAAAATAAAGTAGAATATTTTTATGCTGTGGTTAACAATCTTCACGCTAAACCTATTTGTAGTACATGTTCAAATGATTCCGTTTTTATAAGTTATATTAAGGGGTATAAAGATTGTAAAGTATGTAGACAAAACGAAAGAAACATAAAAACATCAGAATCGTTAAAAAAATTTAATAATAGTGTAGAACATTTTATAATTAACGAAGATAATATTTCGGATTTATTAGACAACAAAAACAATCCTAGTCCATTTAAATTGAGGGGTGGTATCATACCCTTATCATATCAATGGTGCGATAGTAAATCTGAAGCTATGTATTGTATTTTTAATAAATTAGATAAAAAACAAACATGCAAAATATGTAATAAATTTACAAAATATGTAAATTTTAATGTTGGTTATAGAGATTATTGTTCAAGAGCATGTCAGTATATAGGAGTTAGTGACAAAAGAAAAATAACCATGAAAAATAGATATGGCTCAGAGGAACCCTTTGCTTGTGAGGAAATTATTAAAAAATCTAAGAAAACCAAACAAGAGAAATATGGAGATGAATTTTATAGCAATCAAGAACAACAAAAAGTTACAAATTTAGAAAAATATAATGTAGAGTTTTCATTTGGTAGTAAAATGATACAAGAAAAATCACAAAAAACTTGGGTATTGAATTATGGGGTTGATAATCCTAGAAAGTCTAAAAAAATTAAAGCTAAAATACGAAAAACAAAGGAAGAGTTGGGAATACAAATACCGCAGGATATGGTAGATGACTTTATTCAGTATAGAAGAAAGGTATACCAAAATCAAAATCTTAGTGAAATAAAAAAGCTATCTAATTATGAAAAAAGAGGAAGATTAGGTGACACCAATTCTTATCATATGGATCATAAGTTTTCAATATATCAAGGGTTTACCAAAAATATATTGCCGTGTTATATAGGACATATTAATAATTTGGAAATGTTAACAGCTGAAAATAATAGAATAAAGGGGATTGCTTGCAGTATCACACTAGAAGAGTTAATTGAGGGATATAATCATGATTTATAGTTATTCCCGGATGAACACATGGGTACAATGTCCAAGGAAATTTAAGTTCAAATACATAGACAAAATCAAGGTAAAAGACGACCAAACCGCCCTGAACAAGGGTAAACTGGTTCACTGTATGCTTGAACACAATGGTGATAAAGAAAAAATCCAAGGTTCAAGGGACTTTAAACAATCCAAAAATCACATGACCCCTGATGAAATCAAAGGATGTATAAAGGTATACCAAAATTTTAAGGAATCAAGTATTTCTAAGTGGCTGGATACCACCGAGAGTATGTTTAATGAACTCAGCATAGCAATGGATAAAGACCTCAACACGGTAAAATATGATTCCGAGGATGCCTTGTTCAGGGGGTTTATAGACAAGGTTTCACATAAAAATGATGTATTAATCCTTTGTGATTATAAGACTGGTAGATATAACAATAACCAAAACTATGATCAGCTGTTGTATTACGGGATTAGTCTTTTTAGCCTGATGCCATTCGATAAAATTATGATGATGTTTGTGTATGTAGAACATAATAAATATAATATGAAAGTTTTACATAGAAAAGACATAAAAAAATATCAAAAAGCCCTTTTGACTAACATAAAGAACATAGAAGAAGATCAAGAATTCTGTAAAAATGAGACCGCTTTATGTGATTGGTGTAGTTACAGGAGCCTTTGCCTTGGATGAGTATAATAGAGTATAAATAACCAAAAAGGCAAAAGATGAATTTCAAATCGTATTTAGAAGCAGTTGGAGAGGGTGGTTCCAAGGCAGGGAACCTTGAGGTGACTAAAATTTCCCTTGAAGAGGCAAAAGAATATGCCTTAAGGGTGTTTAAAGAAGAAGGGCTCGATTTATATAAAGAACTCCCTGATTTTGACAAGAATTTTTTACATGCCAAAGAACATGCCAAAAAAGGACACACCAAGAGAAAAGACATGCCTGTTATAACATCAAGGGATGTTGATCTTTTTAAGGACAGACTCCAGCAAGGCTACATAGACATAAACCCACCCAAGTCAAGAATAAAAATAAAGAAAACCCCTTTCCCAGAAGGACTCCAGGGCGAACAAGCAAAACAATGGCTTAAGAATGGCTTAAAACTTTATGATGATTCTGAAACCGATGATAAGATTAAGGTTAAGTTGGTATCTGTTCGGGTTAGTGATCTAACGGGTATACAAGAGCAGATGTATTTTGATAAGGTTATGTTAAAAAGAGCCAAAGAAGGAAATCAAGAAAGCACTAACTTTATCAGGAGTAGTTATTTTATATGTTCTAGTGATTTGGTAATAATTGATGGAAATCATAGATGGCTATCTGGCATGCTTAACTCCCCTGATATGAAAGTGAATATAATGATGATAGACTTGCCCATGAAAACCCTGTTACCCTTAACACTGGCTTATTCTGATGCTATAGGTAACAAGAGAAATAAATGAAATTTTATGTATATGTATATAAAGACCCTGTGACGCTTGTACCATTTTATGTAGGTAAGGGTTCAAATGGAAGATATAAAGTACATGTAAAACAAGCATATAAAAAGGATAAATATTTTAATCACCCTAAAAATGTTAAAATTAGAAGTATACTTGAACAAACCATGACCCCTGTAATTATAAAAACACAAAATATGAGTGAAGATGATGCATTCGAGCTTGAAATTTTTGCTATATCAGAGATAGGTTCAAATTACACCGAGAGTGTTAAAGATGGGTCTCTTTGTAATCTTACTGAAGGCGGTGGTCCGAATTCTGGGATTAATAATGGTATGTATGGTGTTGATAGTGTCGTGGTAAGAGACACAAGGAACGGTAAATTTCTAAGGGTTAGTAAAGAAGATTTTAAAAAATATGATTATTATGTTGGTTCTACTAAGGGACATCCTATATATAAAGACATAAATTATCGTGAAAGTATTTCAAAAAGAAACAAAAATAGAACACACATAAACAATGGTAAAATTTCAAAAATGGTAAAAGAAGAAGAAATAATACACTATATGATAGATGGTTGGGTTCTTGGCAGGCTTGGTATTTCTGAAAAGGTATTAGGTAAAATTCATATAAACAACGGTGAAATACGAAAATTGATAAATAAAGAAGATTACTTGAGTTATAAAAATCAAGGGTATAAAAGAGGTCTTAGACTATGACCCTTTTGGCAATGACTGTTCTTATGAACAAGGTATACAAGGCTTACGAAGAAAATGACCCCAAGTTCAAGGAATATCAGCAAGAGCTTGTCATGGTCCTGGATGCAATGAAAAATAAAAAGGAAAAAAAGGAAAAGATGTACCTGAGTTTTAAAGATATTTTAATGGAATCTGGTGTAAAAAAGACCATAAAAAGAGAGTTCCCGGAGGTTAGGTTTAACCTTGAAGAACACGACCACCCTGATGGTAATTTTATAGTCCTGAATATAGTAGTAGTAAAATACAAAGAAAGATCCAAAGGCACAGGGACCGAGTTCATGCGTAGACTGGTAGAATTAGCAGACCAGGAGCAAGAGGATATTTTCCTTTCTGCGGATGACTCTTATGCAGAAAAAGACGGGATGAATAAAAAAATGCTTATAAAATGGTATAAAAAGTTTGGGTTTAAGGATAAACCCAAAAGCGAGCAAAGGAATAAAAACACAATGGTTTATTACCACTAAGAGTATAAATAAGAAAAAAAAGGAATAACATGACTAAATTTAAAGAACTGTTCGAGAATTTGGACCCCTTCAAGGATACTGACAAAAAAGAATTCTACACTAGGGGCAATGTAGGCTCTTCTAAATACACAATAAATGTCAAAGATGGTAAAAAAACTCATCCAGATGGTAGTGAATTTTTCGGTATTGAAATATTCAAAAATAAAAAGAAATATGAAGCTAGAATAAAAGAATTAATTAACCAAGGTTATAAAGAAAGATAAATAAAAAAGGAAAAATATGTTTAAAGAAATATTTACAACCCTAGATGAGCAAACACAAGGATGCTTCAAAGGAATCAAACACACGGATATAGTAGTATCGGTCCCAAAAAACGATGCGGTAATAGGGGTGTTTAGTCAAGAGGCTATAAATAATTCAGAAAAAATAGACGACCTTGACCTCGATATAGCGAATATTTTAGACATCGTATCGGATATGGAAATAACAGATAGTCCTTATGGAAAAGGGGACTGGGCTAAAAAAGAGAAGAAATTCTGCCAAGAAGTTAACAAATTTATCAAGAGGTTTGGTGTCCAGGATGATTTTGACAACTTCGAGCCCGATTCAAAAAACCAGACATATATGAAGTTTTAAGATAGTTTTAAGAGAATTACAGTATACGATAACAAAGAGAAGGAAAAGAATGATAGAACAAACAGATGCTCTAAAAAAGATTAAAAGCCTTAAGGATAACTCACAAGATATTATATTTGCTGATCCTCCTTATGCCCTTGGTTCAACGGTTAAAATCAATAAAGAGGGTAAGCCTTACTACCAAAATGCCAAAGATTTTATGGGTATTTGGGACATGCCTGATGAAAAATTCTGGGAAGAGTTCTTTATTGAATCTAAAAGAGTCCTAAAATACGGTGGCAGGGTCTTGTTTTTTGGGATAGATCGTCAGCTGATGTTGTTTCAATATTATGGAATCGCCTCGGGGTTAGAGATAAAGCAAAGCCTTTATTGGTATTTTCTTTCATCCTTTCCAAAAAGTGCAGACCTCAGTAAGAATATTAACAAAAGGTTAGGAGCCTCAGACCTCGGCATAAAATATGAAGGCTACAAGTATTCTATCAGCCCTTTGAAACAAACCCTTGAGACCATCATGGTATTCCAGAAACCACAAAAATCAAAATCTGTCTTGGATGATGTTCTTTTATATGAACAAGGGGACAAAGAGATCAGTCCAAGTATCTGGGATATTGATTCTGGCAGGGTAAAGACTGATGAGCAATTAGGCAGAGAACAAAAAGATGGTCCATTATCGCCAAAAATGGGATTTAATGATAATAAAATGGGTGATAAATTCCAAGAGGGTAATAAAAATGGCAGATACCCTTCACAGTTATTTGTAGACGAAGATGTAGCCAAAACCCTGGACACCCAGAGTGGAAATTTAACATCAGGTGGTGTTAATAAATTAGACCACCCTAAACAAAACCCTAATGGTATTTATGGTAAATTCAACAAGCAAAATATTAATAATTTTGAGGCAAGCGAGGGTGGGGCTTCTAAAATTCTTCACAAGATACCTTATCAAGAAGAGGAACTTAATTTAGTAATGTACTGCCCTAAGGTTTCAAGCAAAGAACGAGAAGCAGGGTGCTCGGGGTTTGAAGAGAAAATGTCATCAAATTTACCAATGCGTTCAAAAGACAAAGAAAGCACAAACAAAGCCAATGATAATTCAAATACACACAGGGATACTGTTACGAAGAACAACCACCCCACATTAAAACCACTAAAGCTGATTCACTCTGTGGCTACTTTACTGAAGACCCCTAACCCTCAGAATGTATTTTTTCCTTTTGCTGGCTCTGGTTCCGAGATAATAGGGTTCATGAAAGCAGGGTTTGATGAAAACCTCTTGGTAGGCTCGGAGTTATCAGAGGAATACACCAAGATAGCAAAAGCAAGGATTGATTACTGGAGAGGGGTTGATTTTGATGAATACCTGAAGACAAAAGAACTCAAAGAAGAAACAGAGACCCTAGAGGAGTGGTAAAGACATCAAAAATGCTATTACACATACCACATTCCAGTACCCTTGTGCCGGGAGAGAGTGAATACACGGAAGAACTAAAAGAAACCAAAGACAAAATGACTGATCATTTCACCGATGATTTGTTCGATTACCCTGTTCAGAAGGTTATTTTTGAGTACTCAAGGGTATGGTGTGATGTGGAAAGATATGAAGACCCCAGAAAAGAGCCCCAGGAAAAATACAACCAAGGGATGATTTACACCAATAGTGTAACAGGGACTCATTTCAGGGATATAACCCAAAAAACCAAAGATAAAATCCTCAAAGAGTACAGAAAACACCACCGTATATTAACAGAAAAAGCAAAAAACCACAAGGTATTAGTAGACTGTCATAGCTTTTACCCAGTACCCTTGTACGGTGAAGCACAAGGAGAAAGACCCGATTTTTGTCTTGGCTGTGGGAACTATACCCCCGAGGGGCTCAAAGAAAAAATAAAGCTTTATTTAGAAAAGCTGGGTTACACGGTAAAAATAAATTCACCTTTTGAAGGTTCTTTGGTTCCGGGAGGCTCCTGTATTAAATCTATAATGATAGAAGTAAATAGAAAGCTTTACCTTACCCAGGGGGGACAAGGAACCAATAAAAGCAAAGACTACTACAAAACCAAAGGGGTTATTAAGGAGGTTTTGGGTATAATAGAAGAGCACCGAGACCAAGGGTTATAAATAAACAGAGATGATTCTACACTTATGACTGTGAAGCTCACCAGACCACATAATACAATGTGCGATCATAAGAATGTGCACGATTTATTGGAGGTAGTGTGATGAGTAATAGTAATTTACATAAAGCGAAAGACGAAGCCAATGATGAATTTTATACTAGGCTAGTAGATATTGAAAATGAGATGAAGCATTACAGAAAAGAATTTATCAGTAAAAAGATATTTTTGAATTGTGATGACCCGCAAGAGAGTAATTTTTGGAGATTCTTTTCTTTGAGTTTTGACTTTTTGGGACTAAAAGAGTTGACAGCTACTCACTATAAGAGAGGTGAAACATCATATAAACTCACTATGAAAAAAAATGGTGAGACGATTAGAACTGAACTTACTGGTGATGGTGATTTTAGAAGTGCTGAAGCTGTAGATATTTTGAAAAAGAGTGACCTTGTTATTACAAACCCGCCTTTTTCACTCTTTAGAGAATATATGAGTCAGCTTATTGAACATAATAAGCGGTTTATCATTATAGGCAGTATGAATGCTATCACCTATAAAGAAACATTTACACATATATTGAATAAAAGAGTTTGGTTAGGTAATACAAATGTGAAAGAGTTTGTGCAGGCAAACGGGAGTATAAAAAAGTTTGGAAATATTTGCTGGTATACAAATTTGGCTCATTCAAAAAGGAATTTGGAGCATAAATCATATTTAAAGTATGCTGATAAAAAATATCAAAAATATGATAATTATGATGTCATAAATGTAGATAAAGTAGTTGATATACCTGAAGATTATTATGGTGAGATGGGAGTACCAATATCGTTTCTTGATAAATTGAACCCTACACAGTTTGAATTGCTGGGCATTTCAAATGCTGAGAGATTTAATGGCTTTGAGTGTCTTACTAGAATTGGGGAAAGAAAAGTATATAACAGATTGATTATTAAAAGGATCAAATAAATGAGAACAATACTGAGAGATTACGGTTAGAGAATTAGTAGCGGGATATGTAGATGCGGGTTTGGGTATAATAGAATACCACGAGTATAAATAAACAAAAAGGACTAAGATGGAAAAGTTTAGAACATTCTTACAAGAAAATACAGACCCCGTAGCAGAAATAGCAAGACGAACGGGACTCAGAGCAAAAGCAGTCAAGGGTTTTATTGATGATAACAATATCAATCCCGATAAACTGATGCAAGACCTTGGTCAAAAAAAGCTCGATTTTAAAGACCTTATGACAGCAGTAGCAGGTAAAGAGGGTAATAAGTATTTCGTCAAGATAGTCAAAGAATACGGGGAATAGATGCAGTTTAAAAAAGTATTTGAAGCCTTTAGTGACCTCGGGAAGATGTCCGACCAGGAGCTTAAAAAAGGCAAGAAATTGACCCCTGGTGAAGACAACTTTAAAGAAACCACAGGGGATATATTCCACAAGGCTATCACCAAGATTAGAGTAAACGACATAGGCAGAAAAGACCTCTCTAAGGGACTCGAGAACCTTACGGTTTACTCCAAATCCGAGTACAACAAAATGAAATGCTATCTTGGTAAGAACAACTCATCAGGGTATGCTCTTTCGGATCATGGTAAAGAATTAGTCTCAGTGTTTAGTTCACAAGCATCCAGTGCCGATGCCATTGTCCAAGATGCTATTAAAAATGGTGCCAGGCATCTGGACTGTTTTGCCGAGAGAAATAATGGTAAAATCACCGGGGCTTTGTATAAACTTTATTCAAGAAATAACTTCAAGATAAATAAGGGTCTTAATTCTGGTAAAGAGGGCGAGCCTTATTCTATTCAAAATGGCATATCCAGTTTCGTTGATTCAGACGAGGTGGTCCAAGAAGACAACCCAGTAGTAGTCGTTTTTATGAAGCTTTAAGATTTTTTTAAGTCCCTTTGGGTATAATAACCAAAGGCAATGAAGGACTTAAATGAACACCCCACTTAACACCCCACTTAACACCCCACTTAACATTTTAAGCTTATTTGATGGAATGAGCAACGGACACCTGGCATTAGATAAAGCAGGAATAAGGATTAATGAATACTTCAGCTCAGAAATAGATAAATACAGTCAAGAGGTAACAAGATACAACTACCCAAGGACTAATTTTATAGGTTCTGTTACCGAAGTAGATATAAAAAATCTCCCTAAGATAGACATGGTTATAGGTGGGAGTCCTTGTCAGAATCTATCTTTTTCGGGGAATAAAAAAGGACTGACTACTACCTGTAATATAGACATTGTTACTCTTGACCAATACCTTGACCTTAAGAAAAATAATTTTCAATTCGAGGGACAAAGTTACTTATTCTGGGAGTACATGAGAATTTTAACCGACCTAAGGGAGATAAACCCTGATGTTTTATTTTTCCTTGAAAATGTCAAGATGACAAAAAAATGGGAAAATATGTTTAATAAAGCAGTAGGAACAAGACCTATAGTAGTAAACAGTGCCTTGGTTTCTGCTCAGAATAGAGTCAGGCTTTATTGGAGCAATATTCCAAATCTATCGCAACCACAAGATAAAGGTATAGTATTAAAAGATATACTTGAGACTGAATTTGATATAATTGGTGAATGTGAAACCAACCACAACACCACAAAAGGACTATGCCATCATGTAGCCGATGATAACAATTTAAATTGCCATGAAAGTGGAAAAAGAGTATATAAAGACACTGGCAAATCACCTACACTAAATACACAAACAGGAGGATACAGGTATCCTAAAGTCTTGGTAGACCAAAAAATACTCTGTGGTGCCATGAGAGGCAGGTATCTAATAGACGATAGACAAGACTCCAAAATGTTAACAGCAAGGACTACCCAATACATAGAAGTAAGACACGATAATAAAACAAATTGCCTGACCACGGTTCAAAAAGACAATTATATAGTCCAGATGGATCAAGACAGTCAAAAAGTAAGACACCAAAAAGATGAATTATTTTATAGAAAATTAACACCCCTGGAGTGTGAAAGGCTCCAAACGGTCCCTGATCGATTTACTTTGTTTGGCACCGATACGAATGGCAAAAAAACCATAATCTCAAATTCACAACGATATAAAATGCTTGGTAATGGCTGGACAGTAGATGTTATTGCTCATTTATTCAGGGGTGTTTATGAGCCTATTCAAGAACAAGATTTATTAGATGAGTGGTAATCAGGACATTTTAAGTTTATTTTAAGGTTAAAGGGGTATAATAGGGTATAAAAAGAGTTTCAGTAAGCACCCTTTGGATGTTTACTGAAGCTTTTGTCGGAGATTGTATAAAACATCCTTAGGGTGAAAATAAAGCAATCGTTGATGACATGAGTTTCAGGGCTGTATGAAGTCCTTAAGGATAATGTTAGAAATAACAGATAGGGGGTAGACAAGCCTTCGCCTACTAAGATGGGTTCGTTCATAAAAAACAGAGAGCTATTGTGTTTCGTTAAGGCGGAAATATAGTACGAATAGGTGTCGAAAGTAATCCCCAGGGCAACGCTGAGGGGGTTATTTCATCGCAAATGATAGGCACGGCAAACTATGAACTACTTAAAGCTCAATCTGGGAATTTATACTGCGAGGGTAGACACCAAGTGGTTTAGATTAGTCTGTTAAGAGAAAGCTCCTCTTGTAGGGGTTAGTATCTTAACAGACGGTGAAAGTACTGTCAAAGGAAATCACAAGATACGGTGTATATTGATGTCCTCAAAAGGGATGTTATTACAAGGCATAGCCTGTATCTGTCAAAGCAAATTTTGGATAAAATCAATTATTTCAAAGACTATGTCACTGTTTAACGAAAGTAGCTTAAATCAGGGCTTATTTCGGTAAGAACCATGAGACCAGAACCTCGAAAGGGTAATGGTTTTTAAAGGAAAGTAAAGGTTCTCTTTAGCGAGAGTTCATTGGTCGCAAGCCAAACCCAAGCAGAACTTTAGAGTAGTTAAACAGGATGGGTGAGACGCTACACCTTGTCGAAAGACTAATAAAAGCAGTTACACCAGATACTAAGGCGAAAGCTAAGGTGGACAAACCAGGGAAACAATAATCTTGGCAAAGGCTGGTACAGTTTGGCTTAATCTCAATCAAACAACCTTTCCTTCGGGATGTTTTTAGAGTATTTAGTAGTAGTATAAATACTCCATAAAGCAAAAAGGATAACAATGCTAAAATTTAAAGAACTATTTAACGATCTCCAAGAATATAAATCAGAGCAAATAGGTATCCTTGATGAGGCTGGGATTAACAGAGTAATGTCTAAGCTAAAAACAGAGGATGATTTCTTGGTTATCTCTGCATTTAGGGGTGAAAACTCAGTCAAAGAAAACATAAAAAGAAACAACGATTTGATTAAATACATAAGAACCGAACTAAACCAAAAGGCCGGAGCCTACAGACTCGTAGGACACTGGCTGGAATGTAAAGATGTCTTGGGAAAAGGCGAGACCATAAAGGACTGTAAAAATATAGAAAATCAGATTGAAGAATCATGGCTAATTATGAAACCTGAAGAAATCAGCCTTGAAGAATTAGACTCAGTGGCTCAAAAAGCAGCCAAAGAATATGACCAAGATTCTTATGTTATAAGAGAAGACAATAAAATACTACTTAAGGGTAAAGATGGTTCTGTTTGGGAAGACCTTGGTTCCGTTTCTAAGACCGCATTAGAAGACGGTATAAAGGGTATTATAGGTGCTCAGGGCTATTCAGAGTTAAAGAAAGACAGAGCACACGGTAGAATCAGTAACATAGTGTTCGAAGGCTTTGGGGTTCTTGCACCAAAAAACCAGAACTCAAGCAAGATGTTATTCGAGAAAGCAGGCTTTTTGTTTTAAGGCTACTTAAAGACTAATACGGTATAATACAGAATAAAAACAAAGGAAAGAAATGACAGAAACAATTTTAACAAAAATCTCAGATCACGGCAAGACCTCCACGGGTTCTGCTTGTGCTACAGGTGCCGTGATAGGCAGAACACAAATAGGCTGGGGTATGTACACGCTTGTGTCAGGAAAAGGCTCAAACAGAAAAAGCATTACTATGCATTGTTCAGAAAGTGCTGCCCAGGCAGAGAAAGCGAGAGTAAAGAATGATTAACTTCGGGCCAAGTTTTAACCCAGGGGGGTGGAATGACCCTACATGGCACACTGGTTGGAAAGAAGAGTATCCTGAGTATCCTGAAACCAAAGAGCCTAAAGAAGCAGAAGATTTTCAAAAATTTTTAGATAAGCTCCATAAAGACTATGACAAAGCCACAAAACCCAAGGACAACAAGGACAACAACTATAACATCTATGCCGAAGAAGGCTCCACGGTAATCGAGCTTTCTATTCCAGGGTTTGGTAAAGAGGATGTAAAGGTTCATAAAGACGGTAATTTTATCGTGGTTGAGGGGACTAGTCCATTCGCTCCAGATGAAGCAGACATAGAGTACAAAGACCATAACTTTGATATCCAAGATTTTGTAAGAAAGATTAAAATCAAAGAGAATTTCAAGGTCACCAGTGTAACACTAAAAAACGGTTTCATGACTATTGTCACAGAACCAGAACAAGAAGATAAACTATATATAAGGGTAGATTAATGGAACCAACACAAAGAGATACATTTAATCTAAACGGTGTGTTATTTTACTCTGATAGCCTGACCGAAGATGGAATTAAACTGATAGATTCTATTAATCAAGTAGTAGAAGAAACCAAATCACTGCGGATTAAAACTGATATTACCAATATTGCCAAGGATGCTTTGATTAATCAATTAGTCGAATTAAGCACTGAGTTTGAAAAGGTAGAGGAAGAAAAGCCTAAGCCTAAAGCCAAGAGAAAGCCAAGAGTGAAAAAAGACACCGTATAAAAATAATTCTGGGTTCCAGAACATTTAAGCTTTATTTAAGTGTATTTTAAGCTCCTTTTAAGCTAGGTTATGTTATAATAGGGTATGTTTGAAAGGGAAGCCTTTCAGAGTTATTTCACATTTAATTGTTAATTCCTTGAAAATCACAAAATGATCCCAGATAGGTAGGGTAGGTGACTGACACGGTTCGATTCCGTTATTTTTCTCGTTGGTAGAGGTTGCCTGTATCGTTGGTTCGACTCCAACTTTGTGGTTTTCAAGGAGTTAATCCATATAAGAGTCAAAGGGCAAGAAATCCTTTTAACTTAAAGCCTGCTTTATCTTTATAACTAATTTGTCTAAAGCATTGTGTTTTAAGGTACTTTATGTTATAATATGTGTGTTTGAAAGGGAAGCCTTTTGAGTTATTTAACATCCCAGTTCTTGAAAGAACAAAGTTAATTACAAAGAGACCTCAAGAAAGAGGAGCGAGAACATATGGGTCTGGCTATGATACTTTAAGAGGTCTCTTTGGAGTTAATTCCTATGACATAATAGGACTTGATGTAGGACATCAGTTAACATCCACCGATCATGGTAAATTCGGGATATAAAATAGTTCCAGTTAGAGTTTATCTTAAAACTCAACCAAAATCGCCTATACAAATTAAGTCAAGGTTGCGAGTCCTTGCGAGTTAGTTCCAAAGAACATTTTAGACTTATTAAACTCTTCCGGATAGGGTAGAAAAGATAAAATGTTCTTTGGAGTTAATTACTATTTATACGAGTACATGAGGTGATAGCCCTCAGTTAACATCCACCGATCATGGTAAATTCGGGATATAAAAGAATTCCATTTAGTCCTCACTAGACTACATCTTCCGTATGGTGATTATACGGCTCTGAGAGAGGGTATAAACTCCCTGTTGGCTCAACTCCAATATAAAATGAGGTAGGGTTGTTCCTTGCTGCTTCATCGTCCTGTCTGGATAGAACGGTAATACAAAAAGAGTCTTCGAAGTAATTTTTGTATGAGTTCAGACTAATATCATAACTCAAGAAAGTAGGCATACTTCTTGAAAATAGGAGAGTTCGATTCCTCCTGGGATGACCAAAAACAATGTTGAATAAAGTATTAACTTGTTCCGATAGTCGGTTAAGTTTATTAAAAGTGGTAGATATGCCCTTTCGGTGCAAATCCGAGTTATAGTAGTAGTAATTTTCACTGTAACACAACTTAATGCTTTATTCAGTGTTGAAGCTGACCTAGAAACTAGGTAAAAATCGGGGAGTGGTTAGGCTTGACAGCCGAGAGTGAACTCAATAATGTAAGTGTCGTTTTATCAGACGGGGCGTTTAAATTTGTCGCAGGGTAGAAGACTGGTAATTCGCTAGGCTCATAACCTAGAGTATGGCGATTCGATTTCGCCCCCTGCAACCAACCCGTAGATTGCCTGATTGGATAAAGGACTCGGCTGATAACCGAGGGCAGCAATGTCTAGTAGGTTCGATTCCTACATCTACGACCAAAAATATAGTTACTCAAGGGGTGTTCATTTGTACCTCGTCCTTACCAAAGGAAGAATCGTTGGTGTAAATCCAACAGTAACGACCAAAAAAGGCTCCATAGATTATTGGTAGATCGATGCTCTTTCACAGCATAGAGACCGGATCGTTACCGGTTGGAGTCACCAAAAT